>NZ_RCOE01000109.1:0-75079 GCF_004321495.1 Pseudomonas sp. Sample_10 | reverse complement strand
CTCGCTGTTCGTCAACGTCGGCGAGCGCACCAACATCACCGGTTCCGCCAAGTTCGCCCGCCTGATCCGTGAAGACAACTACACCGAAGCCCTGGAAGTCGCCCTGCAGCAAGTCGAGGCCGGCGCCCAGGTGATCGACATCAACATGGACGAAGGGATGCTCGATTCGAAGAAGGCCATGGTGACCTTCCTCAATCTGATTGCCGGCGAGCCGGACATCTCCCGCGTACCGATCATGATCGACTCCTCGAAGTGGGAAGTGATCGAAGCCGGCCTCAAGTGCATTCAGGGCAAGGGCATCGTCAACTCGATCAGCATGAAAGAAGGCGTCGAGCAATTCATTCATCACGCCAAACTGTGCAAGCGCTACGGCGCCGCAGTCGTCGTGATGGCCTTTGATGAAGCCGGCCAGGCCGACACCGAAGCCCGCAAGAAAGAAATCTGCAAACGCTCCTACGACATCCTGGTCAACGAAGTCGGCTTCCCGCCGGAAGACATCATTTTCGACCCGAACATCTTCGCCGTGGCCACCGGCATCGAAGAACACAACAACTACGCTGTGGACTTCATCAATGCCTGCGCCTACATCCGCGACGAACTGCCGTATGCGCTGACCTCGGGCGGCGTGTCCAACGTGTCGTTCTCGTTCCGGGGCAACAACCCGGTGCGCGAGGCGATCCACTCGGTGTTCCTGCTGTACGCAATCCGCGCCGGCCTGACCATGGGCATCGTCAACGCCGGTCAACTGGAGATCTACGACCAGATCCCGGTGGAACTGCGCGACGCCGTCGAAGACGTGATCCTCAACCGCACCCCGGATGGCACCGACGCCCTCCTCGCCATTGCCGACAAATACAAGGGCGATGGCAGCGTCAAGGAAGCCGAGACCGAAGAGTGGCGCAACTGGGACGTCAACAAGCGCCTGGAACATGCACTGGTCAAAGGCATCACCACGCACATCGTTGAAGATACCGAAGAGTCGCGCCAGTCGTTCGCCCGCCCGATCGAAGTGATCGAAGGTCCGCTGATGTCGGGCATGAACATCGTCGGCGACTTGTTCGGGGCCGGCAAAATGTTCCTGCCGCAGGTGGTGAAATCCGCACGGGTGATGAAGCAGGCCGTGGCCCACTTGATCCCGTTCATCGAACTGGAGAAAGGCGACAAGCCGGAAGCCAAGGGCAAGATCCTCATGGCCACGGTCAAGGGCGACGTGCACGACATCGGCAAGAACATCGTCGGCGTGGTGCTGGGTTGCAACGGCTACGACATCGTCGACCTCGGCGTGATGGTACCGGCGGAGAAAATCCTCCAGGTGGCCAAGGAAGAAAAGTGCGACATCATCGGCCTGTCCGGGCTGATCACGCCGTCACTGGATGAAATGGTCCATGTCGCTCGCGAGATGCAGCGCCAGGACTTCCATCTGCCGTTGATGATCGGTGGCGCTACCACCTCCAAAGCGCACACCGCGGTGAAGATCGAGCCCAAGTACAGCAACGATGCGGTGATCTATGTCACCGACGCCTCCCGTGCGGTGGGCGTGGCGACCCAGTTGTTGTCCAAGGAACTCAAGGCCGGTTTCGTCGAGAAAACCCGCCAGGATTACATCGAGGTCCGCGAACGCACGGCCAACCGCAGCGCCCGCACCGAACGCCTGAGCTATGCCGCGGCGATCGCGAAAAAGCCACAGTTCGACTGGAGCACCTACACGCCGGTCAAACCGACGTTCACCGGCACCAAGGTGCTGGATAACATCGATTTGAAAGTGCTGGCCGAGTACATCGACTGGACGCCGTTCTTCATTTCCTGGGACCTGGCCGGCAAGTTCCCGCGCATCCTGCAGGACGAAGTGGTTGGTGAAGCCGCCACCGCGCTGTACGCCGATGCCCAGGAAATGCTCGCCAAACTGATCGACGAAAAGCTGATTAGCGCCCGTGCGGTGTTCGGCTTCTGGCCGGCCAACCAGGTGCGTGACGATGACATCGAACTCTACGGCGATGACGGCAAGCCGTTGGCCAAACTGCATCACCTGCGCCAGCAGATCATCAAGACTGACGGCAAGCCAAACTTCTCCCTGGCTGATTTCGTTGCACCCAAGGACAGTGAATTAACCGACTATGTGGGTGGCTTCATCACCACCGCCGGTATCGGCGCCGAAGAAGTGGCCAAGGCTTATCAGGACGCTGGCGACGACTACAACTCGATCATGGTCAAGGCCCTGGCCGACCGTCTGGCCGAGGCCTGCGCCGAATGGCTGCACCAGCAGGTGCGTAAAGAACACTGGGGTTATGCCAAGGACGAAACCCTCGACAACGAGGCGCTGATCAAAGAGCAATACACCGGCATCCGCCCTGCCCCGGGTTACCCGGCGTGCCCGGATCACACCGAGAAAGCCACGCTGTTCGCCCTGCTCGACCCCGAGGCTGCCGAAATGCGCGCTGGGCGCAGCGGAGTGTTCCTCACCGAGCACTATGCGATGTTCCCGGCCGCCGCGGTCAGCGGATGGTATTTCGCTCACCCGCAGGCGCAGTACTTTGCCGTGGGCAAGATCGACAAGGATCAGGTCCAGAGCTATACGTCGCGTAAAGGCCAGGAGCTGAGCGTGACCGAGCGGTGGTTGGCGCCTAACCTGGGTTACGACAACTGAGGCTGATCCCGGGAGTCGACTCGTGCGACTCCCGGGGTTGTTTCAACGCTGCGGGTTTACGTTACAACCCCACCAGCGTCCGCTCTATTTCAGACAGTTCGCGCAACAGCTTTCCTTGCTCGAAGACAAGGTCTGCCTCGATCGCCTGCATGGCGATCTTGTACTGCTCCTGCGCGCCTTCGCCGTAATTCGGAAACTGCTCATCCACATCGTGCTCTCTGCCTGCGAAACCCTCACGCAACTGGGCAAACCGTTCAGGGTATTTTTCTTTCAAATAATCGCTCCAATATTGGCGGCCGACCAACTCATCAATCAATGCCGGTGATTGTTCTGCCGCGATCACTTCAGCATGGGCCGCCTCCAGCATGGCAGACGAAACGTTGCCGCTGTAGCGCATGCCTCTGGGTTGTCCCGGCAGTTCAAGTCGCTCGGCAAGGCCGATACGATAAGCCAGACGCACTTCAGCCGGATCAGTCGAGCGGCGCTGTGCCCGGCGCTGGGCAATATCGCGGTTGGCGATCTCCTCGACCTTGCCAAGTCGAAACAGATTCCTGCCGAGCCGGAACAAGACTTGGCCATGCTGCCCCGGTGCAATTGACTTCGAGGTTTCGAACTCGAATACCTTGACCTCTATATTGCTGAACAACAGGATTTGGCCATCGACGCAGGTTGCGCCGGCTCTCGCCAATTCGAAAATCGTATCCCTCAGACCTGCGTCGCTATCGGCCACCCTCAATACGGTGTGGACCCGCCGCACAAGATCAGCACGTCCTGTCATGAAGTCTGTCGTACCTTCCAGCCGGGTCAGCAGATTGAAAAAGAACTGATTGTTTTGCGCTTGCTCAAAATCATTCCAGATCCGTATCAACTCCTCGGCATCTGCAGCTGACGAATCGATCCAACGTTCACGAGCCTCGGCACCCGTCACCTCATCCATATCCACTTCAACGTCACTCACGATCGAGTCATCGCTATCGCTGTCGTCAACGCTGCTGCTTTCGCTACTGCTGTCAAACCGCTCCAGTGCCTCGTCAATCTCTGTTGAACGCCATCCCACTATCTGCTCGCCTTCCTGCACTTGATTATGCAACATCAGCAAGCTTGTACCATCGAGGGTCTCGTTGCCGGCCAGATTGGTGCCCGCACGCAATACCCTGTGCGCGTCGGCCATCAGGGCTGGCGGAATGAACTCGATCATGTTGTCGCGCAAATCCAGGGTGCTGAGTGAAGGAAGCTCAAGTGCACCCTGCGGCCAGATGACCAGACGATTGCCACTCAGATCGAGGGTTTGCAAACTTCCAAGGCCGCTGACATCCAGTGACTCGAGCCAGTTTTCTGAGAGGCTCAAAGACTCCAGGTTGCTCAATCCGGCAAGCTGACGCTCAAGCTCAGCTGCATTGGAGAAACGGTTATTGGCCGCCGAAAGTCGCTTGAGGCGGCGCAAAGAGGTCACTGACGCTGGCAAGGCATCCATCGCGTTGGCATCCAGCGCCAGGGTATGAAGGTGAGTAAACGCGCCAAGAAATTCGCTTAGCCCGTCTTCACTCAGATACACATTGTTGAGGTTCAACTCACCGACATGAGCGAAGTCGGCAGGTAGCGTCGGGAGATGGCCCAATGGGATATCGGACAAATCAAGGGTAATGCCTGCCGATGTACCACGCAGGTTCTGCCTCCAGCACGCCATTATCCGGTCAGCTGCCTGGCGGCGTTCGGTGGCGGCGATCCACACAGGAGGTGACGATTCAACGCGGTGCTGTGGCGGGGTATCGATCCATGTGTTCAGGGACTTCGTCAATGCCTGGTGTTGGCTGTCCCACTTGGCCAATTGCTCGTACAGAGGGCCAGCCCCGCCATGGCGCGTGGCGAGCACATCGATGATCCGTATCGCCTCGGCCGCCGGCAAATCCGGATCAAGCCTTTGCAGGCGGGCTTGCGGGGTCAAGCGTGTCAGGTCATTGCCAGGTACAACGGGCAGCGGCAACAACAACTCCGGATTCTGCGCGACCAGCACCGGAAAATACTCGGGTTCGCCCTCTGTAATGCCTGTCTGCAAGCTGGCCCTGGAAATGCCCATGGGGTTTTCCGACGAACTGCTTGCCAGCAAATCGCTGCGGGCCTTTGCCGTCAATCGGCAACCCTGCAAATCGATTTTTGAAAGGTGTTGAGCGGTCAGAGCCGTCTCGGGAATCGTCGTGATAGCGCTGTTGTTCAGCTCGATCCTGTCGAGGCTGGACAAGCCCCACAAACCCGATGGCCAGTCTTTGATGGCGGTATGCCCCACACGCAAAGTCTGTAAGCGGGACATGGCACTCACGTCCAGCGAATCGACCCGGTTATAGCGCAAGTCCAGGCTTTCCAGGGCAGATAACCGGTTCAGGCGCTGCTGCATGCTCGGGGTGATGGTCAGGTGATTGCGGCTCAGATTCAGCTCACTGAGTTTTGTCAGGTTGCCCAGTGTCGTCGGCAGACTCTGCAGCTGATTGCTACTCAGGTCCAACCGCCGAATGTCGGTGAAACCGCGCAAAAATCCACTGACATCTTCGGATGAGGCCATGACCCCCGACATTTGCAAGGTTTGCACATGAGCAAAATCTGTTGCCGACAACGTCGGCAGTTCAGGCAGGTCGCCCAGCGCCCAGCCTGACAAATCCAGATTCGATGAAATGATTTGTCCGGGCATGAGGGGCCATGAGCGCACCGTCGAAGGGCCGACCTCAGGTTGCGAAACCGGTACCTCCTGCGCGCCGCCATAACGTTTACGCAGGCCATCACGCCAGCACTCGCGGATTCGCCGGGCAATGACCTCCCGCTCCCGAAGGTTGACTTGCCGGCCATTGGCTTTTGTCGTTTGCTGCTGCCACCGCTCCAGTTGCAGGCGCAGCGCCTGTCCATCCTCGCGCAGCCCATTGATCCGTGCCAGCAATGCCCGCCCTGCCAACCCTTCTGCCTTCATTCGCCCAAGGGCAGCCTTTGAAAGCTCTTCGCTGGTTTCCAAGGCATCACTCAGCGTGCCTCGGCAATATCGATCGAGCATGTGCCCGCTATCCTGCAAATGCGCAGGATGCTCGTGCACATACTCATACGCCCTCACGAAGTCCTCGGTACTCAGCCTGGCCCAATTGAGTTTCATGCCGGGCCACAGTGCTTCGTGACCGGTAAGCCATTGAGCGGGGAGTGTCTTGACGCTTGAGTGAGTGAGGTCCAGCGCTCTGAGCTGAGGCAATTGCTGGGCGCCCTTGGGCCAAACCTCTGTCGTTCCGTACACACTCAACGAATGCAGGCGAGTCAGACCACTGACATCCAGTTCGCCCGCCATGCCGATCACGTCCAATTGTTGCAGTTGCGGCATGGCGTCTATCGCCGCTTGGACAGTTGCGCTGTACTCCTGCCCCAGCGGCCCGGCGATTCGCAAGTCATGTATGCCTGGCAATGCCTTCAGCTTCGCGGCCAACTGAACTCTGTCGACGCCATCCCGGACGCCCAACTTCAACGACCGGGCGTTGGGGAACTGACGTAAAAAGGCTTGCGGTGTCTGACTCAACATTGCACCCGCACTCATATGCAGTCGACTGACGTGAGGAAAGTTGCCAGCCAGTTCCGGCAAGCTGTCTGCAACACCGATATCCAGGTAAACACTGGCAGCGCCATCATAAATTCCCCGCTGCTGCCAGACGCCTTTGATGTTGCGCGCGACCTGATGACGGAGAGTATGCGGACCGCCGCTTTCAACCCACTGGTCCAGTTGCGCCGACAGCGTCTCGTACTCCTGGGCGCGCAAGTTCAGTAAATGGGCAATTTGCGTTTCGGTCATACCATCAAGCGCAAGCTGAATGACCATCGATTCCGCCATCTCATCGGAGACGTTCGGATAGACATCCCGCAACCTGGAGACCAACGACGGATTGACCATTGCGCCGGCACCTCGCCCGCTCATCGGGTAGCCGACCCTGCCGTCCGCCAGGCGTCGCGGCGCACGGAATCGTGAAGTGCTGGCGCCAGGTGCGAGGGTTTGCATCATCTGCTCACGGTGGCCCATGGCATAGGTGGTCACTGCCTCCTGCAACCTGGCACCCTGCGCGACATTGGGCATGCCCAACCGGGCGCGGGCATCGTCTGGTAACGCATGCATGAGCGAAGAAAAAAAGTTGTCGCCTGCTTTCGGTACGCTGTTCAACGAATTCTGGTGCTGGTCAAAGGCCTGGTACTGGTTGGCTTGATGATGCTGAGAGCCGTCCCTCACCAGGTATTTGACCTGTTCGGCGGTTTCGCTACCGATGCTGTCGAGCAGTTTTCCGTCGCAATGGCCCAGACGCACTTCCAGACGCAGGTTGTTCGGCCAGCCGGGGAGCCGTTCCAGGCTGTGCAGAGCCAAACGCTGGCTGTCCAATGACGCCATGCTTTCCAGATGCAGTCCGGCCAAGGCTTTGTTCAGCCGAGTCACCCGGGCGCGCGCCCTCCCCTTGAGTAACAGGCTTGTGGGGAGCCGGCCGGTTTGATTGATGTGCAGCCGCTCCTTGGCTGTGGCATTGGCCAGGACTTCTTGCGCCGCGTCCGTCGACAGGCTCGGGAAAGTGCTGCGCAGTGCCTGAGTTTCACGGTCCGTCGACTTGGCGCTCTGGCTGAGTTTGTCGAACATCGCGGTTTTGTTGCCTGCAAGGTGATCGCCCAGCTGTTGTCGAAATACAGCTTCGCGCTCTGCCTCGACTCGCGCACCTTCACTCCCCAGAAAGCGAACGATTTCGCCCTCATCCAGTGCTGCAAGTACGCGTTCAGGGAGTTTCCCGGCAGACACATCCTCGTGGGAAATCCTGATGCCCGGCTTCGCCGGTAGTGACGCCTTACCATAGCGGGACGAAGCTCCCGTCAGGCCTGGATTGTCGAACACGTCGATCACACGTCCATGGGGCCAACGGGGCATTGTGAACACTTGCGGCAAAACGTCGTTGTAACGGCTGTCCGGCACCGGCTGATCGAGACGTATCTGTTCAATCAGTTCATTGAGCTGCCGGTCAGTCTGAAACTGCCGCAACGTATCGGACAACGCAGAGGGCAAGCTCAGGTGATCCATATGGATCTTGCGCAACGCGTCGTCGTCAACGCCGCTGATATCGGCAATTTTCTCCAGCGTCGCTGCATCGATACCTTCGGTGACCGGGCCCAGACGTCGCAGTAATGTCGCTCGATCCCACTCCAGGGGGCGCTCGAAACGATGGCGCCACGCGCCTCCTGCGTAGTGTTCAAGCACCGGGGAGTAAGCATCCGAGACTCTCGGGTTTTTTAGTCGCCATTTGTTCAGCACGGGATCGAAGGTCTTTTCGTAGACGTTACCGTCAAGCCTGATATAGGTTTTGCCATCCACTTGATATTGCCCACGCTCGTTGGGCTTGAGGCCCACCGGCAAGACCCTGTCGCTCAAGTAAGGTCTCAAGCCAGGCCGCCACAACTGTTCGCTGCCAAACGGCAATTTGACTTTGACCAAGCCATCGGCGATGGGCGTCGACAGCACTTTCGGCACTTTACCGGCTACCGTACCTACCGCCGCCATGAAGGCAACGTTCACAGCCACCGACTTCAAGTAACTCCAGGCCTGATCCGTGTCGCCAATGCTCCACGCCTCAACGCCGTGATAAACATCCATGGTCAGTTGCACGGCCATCACGGCCATCATGACCTCGCCCAGGCCAGGGACGAAAAATGCTGCTGCGTTGAGTACGCTCAGCCCCCATTCGGCATACCGGGCGAGTCGTTCATACCAGGCCTCATGATCAACTTTGGCGGTCGGCACCGCCAATTGCTCGGCAGTCTCTTTCAGGCGCTTCTGATGCCGCCTGTACAGCTCGCCGAACAGTTCGGCATCAAAAAATTCTTCACTGATATCCAGAACCGGCTCGTCCCGATACACGTGTTCGTAAATGCCGTCGATGTGCCCCAGCACGGTTTGTTTGCGGTAAGGAAAATCGGGGTTCCATTTGAGCGTTTGCAGGGCGGTCTTGATCTTGCCGAGGAACTTCCCCGCATCACCGTGGGGAATCAGTCTGAGAAATGAGCGCTGATAATTGACATCTCGCAGCCTGTAGCACAGGTCATTTTCAAAGGACTTGAGCGAGGCATATTCCATGACCGGCGCCAATGGATCACCGGGAATACAGACGATGATCCGCGAGTCCTGATAACCCAGCACGTCAAACAGATTGACTCCCGGATTGCTCCAACCGAAATCGATCTTTTTACCTTTGCGCCGACGTGCACCGATGACAAACAGCTCACTGACAGGCGACCCCAACACATGCAACTGACTGCAAGTGACGCGCTCGCCGTCCAGTGTTGGCGAGGGCTCGCCATTGAGCACGGCCAGCAAAGTACGGTAGGCCGAAGGCGTGATCAGCGACTTGAGGTGAGCGATATCGGCGTGCACTCGCAGACTGGCCTTCCATGCATTGATGGTCTGGGTGCGCACGGTGGCCGCCCGGTCCCCCGCGTCAAACATCGCCGTCAGGTGTTCCTGATACTGTTTGCCGATATCCAGCTCCCGGCATAACGATGCAAAATCGGCAGGTTTTAGCGCTAGCGGCTTGATCCTGTAGCGCGTTGAAGGCCCCGTTTCCGGATAGTCCCAACCGTAAGGTCCTCCTTGAGTTTCCAGGTGGGCTGCGCGCAGTCCCCGCTCAGCAATGACGTCACCGGCATTGAATACCTGGTCTTCTTCAAAATTGCGCAATGCCAGCTGCAGGAGTGTCTGGTGCGTGATCAGAGAGCCTGCGAAAGGCTCGTAGAGCCATGTCTGCGTCACATCGACTTTGAGCCCGAACTTTTTTTGCAACGCCGCCTCAAGCAACGGTTGTGCGAATTCGGTGACGCCCTTGAGCCCGGTGAGGGTTTTTGCCAGGGTTTCGTTGCACGTTCGACTGCGCTTCTGCTGGTCTCGCACAGTGAGTCGTTGGTCACTGGTGGCCTTCTGAAACCATTGCGGCATGGCATCTTCGGCCAGCCCTCCGGGTGTTCTTGCCCGATCCAGAGCCCGGATGTTTGCCGGGGTCAAATGCCGTATGCGTTCGTGCAGCTTTTTTTTGATGAAATGGTTATGAAGGCCCTTTTCCTGGGCTTTTGGAATTCCACTCATGTGGCACTACCTGATGCTGTTGTATGAAGCATCAGTCAATCAGCGGGCCTGTCGTCCAGGGCGGTACATATTTATACCGGGGTAGCTCCCGACCGATCTTCTTTGGCGCGGGTTGTCTATGCTTGTTTTACTCAAACGGGAGACAAGGGTTTATGGACGATCCAGCCGATAACAAGCCGCCCACTTTCTGGCAGATGTTGCACAGCGTCATGGCGGCAGCGTTCGGGGTGCAGAGCGGCAAGAACCGGGCGCGGGACTTCACCCATGGCAAGCCGAGTCATTTCGTGATCCTGGGGATTTTGTTCACCACGGTGTTTGCCCTGACGCTGTTCGGCATCGTCAAACTGGTGCTGCTGCTGGCAGGGATCTGAAACGGGTCAGTGCATCAGGGTTTGCAGGCTGAACGGATAGCGGTATGACGCGGGTCGCCCCTTGGCCGAAAGCTTGTGGAAATCCACCCCGTAGTCCTGCGTGCGACTCATTGCCAACAGTCGTTTGGCTTGCGAACGGTTGATCAGTTGCAACAGTGGAATCTGTCGGTCGCGACCGCCGTACTGGCTGATGTCGATCCCTTCGTCATAATCATGCAGTTCAACCAACGCCCAGCCGCCCAGGCTGAAATGCCCGCCAAGCAATACGCTCAAGCGATTGTCGAGCAGAGCCTGCAATGCCTCGGGTGAATTGTTGATGGCGCCGAACAACGCGTCCTTGCCCGGGACTCCCCCTGATTCGACATACGCCTGCATGACGCCAAACGCCATTTCGTCGTTGGCCGCCCACACCAGTGAAGTCTGCGGATAGCGCTTGAACAACAGCTTGGCTTGCTCGTAGGCGCGCTGACGGGTCCAGCCGCCATACACCAGCTGGCGCAAACGCACTTGCGGGTGTTCCGCCAGCGCCCGACGCATGCCTTTTTCCCGCAACTGCGCCGAGGGCGTCACTTTCAGTCCGGAAAAAGCCAGCAGATCAATCATTTCGCCCGGCGCTACCGGAGGATGCGAGCGGATCAGTTCCTTGAGCATCAGGTAACCGCCCTCCTCGTCATTGGGCACCAGGCTGCCGATCCAGTCGGGATACTTGTTCGGTCGGGCGCCGAGCAGTTTTATCTGATCCACCGTCAGGGCATTGTTGACCATGAATAATTTCACCCCGCTGCCTTGAGCCAGGCGCAGTACTTCGGGGGCGACCGATTGCTCGTTGACGAACACCAGATAGTCGGGGCGATCGCTGCCCTGCAGGGCTTCGCGTGCCTGCTTGATAATGTTTTCAGGAACCCGGTCGGAATACTGGATGCGCAGGTCCATGCCCAGATCAGCGGCGGCCGCCTGCATGAATTGCGAATAGCTGACCCAAAAGGCTTCCCTGGTGGTCCCCGGGTTGAGGAACAGCACTGACGCCGCTTGAGCACACGGTCCCGCGACCATGCCCAGCGCCAGCAATGCACCCCTTAGAAACTTCAACATGTGTCGTCCGAGCCCCCGGAAATTCGCCACGCATTATAGCCAGCGAACGTCCGCAAAACGGCGTTTATTGCGGTTTTTGTCCGACAATCGTCGGAACGAGGCTCGGTCGGGTCGGTTATTGATGACTTACCCAGAATACGGCGGTGCCGACCACAAGAATGATCAGGAACAGAATCGCCCAGGCATCGACTGTGCTGTCGCTTTTCCTTGCTTTGGTTGGGTTGCTCATTGCATCGCCTCTTGTCGGTTTTATCGGTGATTGCATAAGGACTCGACCACAGTTAAGACGATGATTGCCCGCACGACAAATGTGGGTTATCTAACAACCCTTCTCGTTAGGCGATTTGGTTCTTTATATATACTCAAACATCACTTTTGCGCATAACTGCAAACTGGTATCTTGCCCCGGCTCCATTAGGAGTGCGCGGCCGTGCGCGCAGAATTGCAGAGGCTCTTGGACTGCGGCAAGCAAAAAACGCAGCTGCATCCGAGCGACCCAAGCCTGAGAACAGGACTTATATGTACGTATACGACGAATACGATCAGCGGATCATCGAGGACCGCGTCAAGCAGTTCCGTGATCAGACCCGACGCTATCTGGCAGGTGAGCTGAGCGAAGAAGAATTCCGCCCCCTGCGCCTGCAAAATGGCCTTTACATCCAGCGTTTCGCACCGATGTTGCGAGTCGCGGTGCCTTACGGCCAGCTGACTTCGCGGCAAATGCGAATGATGGCCAAGATCGCCCGGGACTACGACAAGGGCTACGCCCATATCAGTACCCGGCAGAACGTGCAGTTCAACTGGCCGGCCGTGGAAGATATCCCGGACATCCTCGCTGAACTGGCCACCGTGCAGATGCACGCGATCCAGACCAGCGGCAACTGCCTGCGCAACGTCACCACCGACCAGTTCGCCGGTGTCGCCGCCGACGAACTCATCGACCCGCGCCCATGGTGCGAGATCGTCCGCCAGTGGACCACGTTCCACCCGGAATTCGCCTACCTGCCACGCAAATTCAAGATCGCCGTGAACGGTTCGACCTCCGACCGTGCCGCCATCGAAGTCCACGACATCGGCCTTGAGCCGGTGCACAACGCCGCTGGCGAACTGGGCTTCCGTGTGCTGGTCGGCGGTGGTTTGGGGCGTACCCCTGTGGTTGGCGCATTCATCAATGAATTCCTGCCGTGGCAAGACCTGTTGAGCTATCTCGACGCCATCCTGCGTGTCTACAACCGCTATGGCCGTCGCGACAACAAGTACAAGGCGCGGATCAAGATCCTGGTGAAAGCGCTGACGCCTGAAGTTTTCGCGCAGAAAGTCGATGCGGAAATGGAGCACCTGCGCGGTGGCCAGACCACGCTGACCGAAGCCGAAGTACATCGCGTCGCCAAACATTTCGTCGATCCAGACTACAAGTCCCTCGACAACCAGAACGCTGCCCTGGCCGAACTCGACCAGCAACACCCGGGCTTCGCCCGCTGGCGCGCGCGCAACACCCTGGCCCACAAGAAGCCGGGTTATGTTGCCGTGACCCTGTCGTTGAAGCCGACCGGCGTAGCACCGGGCGACATCACTGACAAGCAGCTGGACGCCGTGGCCGACCTGGCCGAGCGCTATAGCTTCGGTCAACTGCGCACCTCCCACGAACAGAACATCATTCTGGCCGACGTTGAACAGGACAAATTGTTCACGCTGTGGGGCGAGTTGCGCGAGAAAGGTTTCGCCACGCCGAACATCGGCCTGCTGACTGACATCATCTGCTGCCCGGGCGGCGATTTCTGCTCCCTGGCCAACGCCAAGTCGATCCCGATCGCCGAATCGATCCAGCGCCGTTTCGACGACCTGGACTACCTGTTCGATATCGGCGAACTGGACCTGAACATCTCCGGTTGCATGAACGCCTGCGGTCACCACCACGTCGGCCACATCGGCATTCTCGGGGTGGACAAGAAAGGCGAAGAGTTCTACCAGGTATCCCTGGGTGGCAGCGCCAGTCGCGATGCGAGCCTGGGCAAGATCCTCGGCCCGTCCTTCGCACAGGAAGCCATGCCTGACGTGATCGAGAAGCTGATCGACGTGTACATCGAACAACGTACCGAAGACGAGCGCTTCATCGACACTTATCAGCGTATTGGCATCGACCTCTTCAAGGAACGCGTCTATGCAGCGAATCATTAAGAACAACGCCGTCGTCGACGAAACTTGGCACCTGCTGCCCAAGGATTTCAACATCGACGAGATCACCAACTGCGATGACTACATCGTCCCGCTGCAATTGTGGCGCGAACACAGCCGTATGCTCCTGGCCCGCGACGGCGGCCTGGGTATCTGGCTGGATGCCGATGAAGAAGCCGAGGAAATCGGAGAGGACGTCGAGAGTTTCCAGGTCATCGCCTTGAACTTCCCGGCCTTCACCGATGGCCGCAACTACTCCAACGCCCGTCTGCTGCGTGACCGCTACGGTTTCAAAGGCGAATTGCGGGCGATTGGCGACGTGCTGCGCGATCAATTGTTCTACATGCACCGCTGCGGATTCGATGCATTCGCGATCCGTGCCGATAAAGACCCGTACGAAGCCCTGGAAGGTCTCAAGGACTTCTCGGTGACCTATCAGGCCGCCACCGACGAACCGCTGCCGCTGTTCCGTCGCCGTTGACCGCTGTAGCCCTGCTCCCCATCGGGAGCAGGGCTATTGGCTACCCGCCCTTGAAATCCTTATTGCTGGATCGGAATGGGTTGCCCCAACGCCGCCCAGTCCCGGTATAACTGCGCACGGCTTTCCAATGCCGTGAACACCGCGACAGGGTTATCCAGAGCGCCCGCCGGAATCGGCGTATTGCGGGTCAAGCGCTCCAGCAGTTCATCCGATGCATCCGCATCGACCAGCAGTCGCCAGACCCGTGTCTGAAGATCCAGGTAATTGACCCGGAAATCCGCGGTGAGGGTCAGGGTATTCATCGTTCCTAAAAATCGCCCACCTCCCGGCCTGAGCGCCAGGCGCTGCCAGACCTCAAGCCGAGCGTTTCGCTGCGTTCCTTCAATCCCGTTCAACCAGGCCAGCGGATCCGAATACGCGGGGCCAGGCGCACCCAGCCACAAGTTGATGCCTGTTTGCTCCCGATGCGTGACCAACCGCCGCAAGGTGTCCTCATCATCCAGCGGGTTATTCCACAGCAGCACCCGATCCCTGGCGATGGCTTGATTCAGTACGGCCTGCGGCACTCGGCGAATGCCGTTGTTGCGCAGATCCAGGGTCGTCAGGTAGGGCTGATCCATGACCCCGATGGGGCACGTGGTAATGCGGGTGTTGTTCAGATTGAGCGAACGTAGTTTGTCCATTCCCAGTATCACCGGTGGAACGCGCAACGGGTTTTCGCTCAAGTCCAGCGATTGCAGATTGGTCAGCGAGCTCAACTGCGCTGCCGTGGTTTCCTCAAAGGTCAGTTGGGTGGCACGCAGATTCAAGGTTGTCAGATGCTGCAACTGGGCAACGGCCGGTGGCAACACAGATTCCAGTTCACCATCGAGGTTGAATAACCGCAGGTCAGTGTCTTGCAGATTGAGTGTCCGCAGGTTCGCAAAACACTCCAGAAAGCCATTGAGCGTCTCTCCTTCCGTTAACTGCAACTGCTGCAGATTCAGCCCGATGACATCATTGAAACGCACGTTGAGCGCCGGCAGCCGATGGTAGTCTTCGTGGCTCATGTCCATCACGAAACCATCGACATGATTGCCTGAATAGTGGCTATGTTCCTGCGGTGCGCGTTTTTTCCAGATGGCGATCAACTCTTCGGCCAACTCGTCACGAGTCGCCGTTTCCTGGCGCATGGTATCCTGGATCATCTGTGCATTGCGCAAAGCAAGTTGCGCGTGGGTCAATCCTTCTGTTCCAGGATCGCCCATGTTCAGGAACGGGATATCCATTTCGTCGATATCCACTCCCACCTGATCGATCCAGGTATCGATGTCCATATGCAGTTGATGCATTTGCTGGCGCAACGTGTCGATGTGGCGTTGCGCACCACAGCCCAGAGGTAGCAGAACGTCATCGGCCTCACTGTCGGTGAATTCAGGATAGATCTCCCTGAGCTGCAACCTCATGATTTCGTGGGTCAATTGCGCGGCGTGGGGCGTATCCGGAAAACCTCCGCCTTTCAAGCCCTGTGCTTCGAAGGGCAAACCGGAGTCCATCCTGCCCAACCCCAGCATGAGCTCTGAACGGGGCAACGGTCGGTCACCGATCTTGAGTTTAAGTTGTTTGCCCGGGTCACTGGATATCAGCCCTAAGGCCGAGCGCTCATTCTCTGACAACAGCTCTGCAACCGCTGAGTAGACATCGGTGGTTGAAGCAGCTTGCGTGGACGGCAGATATCCCGCCTCCACCCTGATCAGGATCCGGCAATCCGGCGCTTCGAGCGGCCCGCTGCGATCCAGCAGGCGTCCGCCGATGGAAGCTTCGCGCACTTCGATGCGCAAGCCTTTGGGCCAGCCTGGCAGACGGCTCATTGAATGCAGGGCCAGGGTGTCCGACGCAGGACTGGCGATTGACTGCAGATAAAGACCTTCATAGGCCCGGTTCAAGCGCACATGCTGCTGGTATTGACGAGCCTTGCCATCGAGTTGTCTGAACAGCCACCGGGCCTGGGAAGCGTCCGGTGCCGCCGTCAAATCAACCCCATAGCGATCGAGCATCTGTTCCACAGCCCTTCTTGGCAATTCGGGATATTGTCGCTGGAACAGCTTCACCCATTCGAATTCGGACTGCTGCAGCGTCTGATAGCGCTGATTGAAAAGGTCAGCTGGTGCGGTGGATGAATGGGTTTGTGCCATGACCTCCTGATCGATGCTGAAGCGCTCAATGGTGTCCGCCAGCAACGGGGTCGGCGACCGGCCAGACTGCATCAGGCGCAGCATGTCATTGTCGACCGCACTGACCTTGCCGATCTGTGCCAGCACCTCGTCACTGAATGTGCCCGCAGGCGCGCCGACGCCCCGCAGCAGATCCACCCGTGAGGGCATTGGCCCAGGTGGCGGTGCAGGCAATGCGGTGGGTTCGGGATGGGGTCCGGTTGCGGGTTCGCGCGGTAAGTCTTGCGACGGGATCAGCTTGCCAGCCTGAGCCTCTTCGCCAATGGCCGACGTGGCATCCGCAACCAGAGGCAACGCGTTGAGCAACCCGAAGACCGTGCGGGTCACACCCTCGGAACGCTGTTCGGCCGTTTCAGCACTTACTGCCTGATCCAGGCCATAGGTCGCATCGAGCAGCCCGGCCAGGGCCAGAAAACCCTCACCGCCAGGGACGAACAATGCCAGCGGACCGAATCGGTTGACCCATTGCACAATGGGTTCGATGACCGCGTTCAAATTATCGCGATTGACCTGGGCGTCATCACGAATAGTATCGACGCTGGCCTGAGCGGCCTGCTTCATGCTCGATACCAGTTGCGCGAAAGGGTCGGTTCTCGGGGAAGCCAGGTCGAAGGCAATGTAATCATCGGGGTTCCAATAGCCATCGTCATTGAAGAAGCCGGCCTGCTTCGTCAACCGATGCTCCCTGGGGTATTGCGCCATGCCCTCCAGCGCGGTAAGTACACCGGCGTGAAAGGTGCCGTCGCTGCGATCCTCCTTGGCGAAGTGCGCAGCCAGCGCCTGCGTCGTTTCGGCGTCCCGCGCCTGGTCAACGACCCACCGGCGCAGTTGGGACGTATCGGTAAACTCGTGCAAGGGCGAAGAGTTGCCCGGGACAAACATCAACACTCTGCCGCTGGACCGCTCGCGGTAACACCAGATATCCGTTGCGGTGTATCGGTAAAGCCTGAGACGGTTTGCCTGCACATTCGAAGGCATTCGCGTCACGGCCTGCAACTGCTCGATCGTCAATGTCCCCCAGGTCTGGCCGACAGGCAAACCCGCCGCCTGCATCGCCAGCTCCAGGCCCTCTGGAGACAGGCTGTTTTCTTGCCGTTGCAGCCAGGAGGACATGACAAACGCGGCTTTGGTGGATGTTCTCAGGGCAAAAGGTTCGGCAGCCGCAATCACCTCGTCGGTGGGCCACGCTTTGTCGACATAGTCCCTGTACAAATCCTTGAAAGACAGCTGCCAGACCCATTTCTTGAAATCTGCGGGCCGCACATTGATTTGGTTCTGCGGCCCGAAGGTTTGCGGCACTGTCTGCCGATAAATACCTTCATAGGTTTTGTGATTACCGCTACCGTCATCGGCGAATTCATCGACATGCTCAACGACGCGAACGGCCGGCCCGATATCCGGCGGCGTATACAGTCCGAAAGCCGTTTCACCGAAATGCCCGTCGCCGACGGTCTGGTAATTGCTGAGCAGCACCTGAACCAGGCTTTGCGAATTCGCGACCTGTCCCTGGTAAATGCCGTCCTGTGCAGGATGGCCGCGGTAATCGTAATCGAGGGTGACAAGCAGGGCATCCTGCGGATCGATAGCCCATTTTTGCTTGATCAGATACTCGGCAAACTGGGTCGGGGTTTGTGGCAGCGTAGTGTCGACAGCGACCTTCAGCGCCTCGTACAGGGGTTGGAGAGGATACTCGTTCATTGCGCAGTCCGTTGCAGTGGAAGGATTTCACTCTAACCAATGTGAACGTTTTGCAATGTGGGAAGAAGCAGATAGCACTTGTAGGAGCGGGCTCGCCTTGACCACCGTCACCCATAAAAAAGTCTTGATGACGTTGATCATCAAGACCTTACTTGAACTTCGCTTCTAAAGAAGAGTTAAAACGCGACTTGCTGCAGTCCTCTTTTCTGAATGGCATATGCCAATGCAGCGACATCTTCAAATAACGTACCGTTCAAACTTCCCCAGTTTGCACCTACGATGAAAACCTTGAAGTCCGGCTTCGACGGACTGGGCTGATGGCGCCTGATAAGGGTGAACAGGATTTCACCATTGGATCGATGGACAACCTTGTGATCCTTTTTGGGCCGTAGATCGATAAGAAACATGGACTCTTCGGGCAATAGCTTTACAAAAAGAGCTAAGTCATCCGGATTACCATTGTATTGAGTGCTTATTTCCATTGTGCAACTTCCTTGCTGCTGATTAGGGAAAGCCGATTCTAATCAATGCACCTGACAAGTAAACGCCATTAATAAGCACAAAATATTTATTGGACTAGAGATTCTAATACTTAACTAACGCACTCAACTTTCCGCCCAAAATAAAACCGCAGCTAACGCTGCGGTTTTATTGAGTGCCGGTGTAGCTCATGCATTACCAGAATCGATTTTGTGTCAGGCGTCCCCACACGTTCATCAGCACTCGCTCAACCGAACTGCTGGCTGCCATGCCAATGCGTTCCTGCAGGCTTTTGCGTTCGGCATAGTGCAGGTGATAGAGCTCGGACTGCTTGGCACGCTCGGCCAGGTATTCGTCGCTGGTCTTGAGTTCGTCCACCAGTTGCTTGTCGAGCGCCGCGACACCCAGCCAGATTTCGCCAGTGGCGACTTCGTCGATGGCCAGTTGCGGGCGGTAGCGTGATACGAAGTTCTTGAACAATTGGTGAGTAATGTCCAGGTCTTCCTGGAACTTCTCCCGGCCCTTCTCGGTGTTTTCGCCGAACACCGTCAAGGTGCGCTTGTATTCACCGGCCGTCAGCACTTCGAAGTCGATGTCGTGTTTTTTCAGCAGGCGATTGACGTTGGGTAATTGTGCCACCACGCCGATCGAACCGAGAATCGCGAATGGTGCACTGATGATCTTCTCGCCTATGCACGCCATCATGTAGCCGCCGCTGGCTGCCACTTTGTCGATGCACACGGTCAATGGCACGCCAGCTTCACGGATACGCGCCAGCTGCGAAGATGCCAGTCCGTAGCTATGGACCATACCGCCACCGCTTTCCAGACGCAGCACCACTTCGTCTTTCGGGGTGGCGAGGGTCAGCAGTGCGGTGATTTCATGGCGCAGGCTTTCCGTGGCCGACGCCTTGATGTCACCGTCGAAATCCAGCACGAACACCCGTGGTTTGGCCTCGGGCTTTTTCTTCTGTTTTTTCTCGGTCTTGGCTTCGACCTTGCGCAAGGCCTTGAGCTGATCCTTGTCGAGCAAGGTTTGCTCCAGGCGTTCACGCAGCCCTTTGTAGAAATCATTGAGCTTGCTGACCTGTAACTGCCCGGCCGATTTACGTCGACCTTTGCTGCGCAAGGCCGCAAAACTGGCCAGGACCACCAGAATGGCGATCACCAGGGTCACAGTCTTGGCCAGAAAAATGGCGTACTCGGAAAAAAACTCCACAGGGACTCCTCAAACGATGCGCGACATCTACGCGCGCGGGATGCCTCCAGCATACCCATGCGCCAGCCTTGCGACCAGCCGTGAAACCTCTGGCAACACGGCTGGAACGAGCATTTCAAACAAGCGTATGTTTTTTCATTGACAGCTCACCGCCATCCTCATAACCTCGCCAAACCTTCAACGTACCGGGATGACGCGGACGTGGGCAGCATCTATTTGATTCGACATGGCCAGGCCTCCTTTGGTGCAGACGACTATGACGTCCTGTCGCCGACCGGTATCCGTCAGGCAGAAATCCTCGGCCAACACCTGGCCGAACTCGGTATCAGCTTCGATCGCTGCATTGCAGGCGACCTGCGTCGCCAGCAGCACACGGCCAACAGCGCCCTGGAGCAATTTGCCGCCGTAGGGCTGCCGGTTCCCATTCTCGAAACCGATTCCGCATTTAATGAATTCGATGCCGACGCAGTGATTCGCGCGCTGTTGCCCGCCATGCTGCCGGACGAACCCGAAGCCCTGAACATTTTGCGCAACGCGGCGCAAAACCGCGGCGAATTTCAGCGCATTTTCGCCCTGATCATCGAGCGCTGGCTGGCGGGCACCTACGACACGGCGGGGCTGGAAAGCTGGCTGGGTTTTGTCGAGCGTGTACAGGCCGGCCTGCACCGGATCCTCGAACAGGCCGACAACACACAGAAAATCGCCGTGTTCACCTCCGGCGGCACCATCACTGCCCTGCTCCATCTCATTACGCAAATGCCTGCCAAACAGGCTTTTGAATTGAACTGGCAAATCGTCAACACCTCGCTCAACCATTTGAAGTTTCGTGGTCGCGAGGTGGCTCTGGCTTCCTTCAACAGTCATGCGCACCTGCAACTGCTGAAGGCCCCGGAACTCATCACGTTTCGCTGAGTCCGGACTATTGTGACCCTGGCTGTAATCACCCAGCTCTAATTACCCTGCTCTATCTATCAGAAAAAAGGATCAAACCATGACCTCCGTAGCAGATGCAGTACAAGCAATGAAAGCCAAGTTCAACCCAGCCGCTGCTGCCGGTCTGGACCTGGTCTTCGGTTTCCGCATCGACGACACCAAGAACTTTTCGCTGATCGTCAAGGACCAGACCTGCGAACTGCAGGAAGGCGAGAACCCGGACGCCCAGGTCACTCTGGTGATGGACGGCGAAACCCTGGAAGGCATCGTCAGCGGTGAAACCGACGGCATGCAAGCGTTCATGGGCGGCAAACTGCGCGCTGAAGGCGACATGATGCTGGCGATGAAACTGTCCGAGCTGTTCCCAAGCTAAGCAAGTCGCTCCCGGCTTTTCGGGAGCACGCCTGGCTACAAACGAATCCCGCCCTGGTGGCGGGATTTGTCGTTTTCGGTGCCTGTAGCCTGCGCACAATTACGCTCTTACAATGCCTGCACTCTTCGCACCGGCCGCCCCATGGACATCGACCTAGCCCGCACCTTCCTGGAAATCGTCCGCCACGGCAGCCTTGCCGCAGCCGCCGAAAAACTTCACGTCACCCAGACCGCAATCACCGCCCGAGTGCAGAAACTCGAAAGCCAATTGGGCAGCACCCTGTTCGTGCGCAATCGCGCCGGCGCCCGGTTGACGCCCAATGGCGAAGCCTTCGTGGTGTACGCCAACCAACTGGTGGAAACCTGGGCAGCGGCGCGGCGCGATCTACCATTGCCCGAGGGTTACCACGATGTGTTGCATATCGGCGGAGAGGTCAGCCTGTGCAACCCGCTGATGCTCAGTTGGGCCGCTGAACTGCGGGAAAAAATTCCCGGCCACGCCCTGCGCATGGAGATTCGTGATGGCGAAAACCTGCTGCGGCAGCTGGAACTCGGTGTGCTGGATGCAGCGCTGGTCTATCAACCCGAGTACTGGCCGCGTCTGCAAGTCGAGCAGATTCTCGAAGAAAAACTCATCCTCGTCCGCCATCCTGCGCGTCCTGCCCCTTACGTGTATATCGATTGGGGTCCGGACTTCCGGCGCCAGCACGATGCGGCGTTACCGGAGAAAGCCAAGGCTGCGCTGAGCTTCAATCTTGGCCCGCTGGCCTTGCAATACATTCTGGAAAACGGCGGCAGTGGCTATTTCCGCACCCGCGTCGTGCAGAGCTATCTGGAAAGCGGCGTGCTGGAGTCCGTCGCGAAAGCCCCGGAATTCAGTTATCCCACCTACCTGGTCTACTCCCGCGATCGCGACTCGGAAACCCTGCAACAGGCTTTCGATCTACTGCGCGAAGTGATCAAGTCCGATGACGACTGGTCGCAACGCTGGAACCCGCTGACGTGAGTCCGGTTTGCACCGGATCATGGCCGTTGTGTCCTCAAGGTTCGGCGGGACAACCTGTCGAAATCGTCTAATCTGCTGGAGATAATAAAAACGACAGGTGATTGCAGTGAGGCAGACCACCGAAGCATTCCGCAGCCGCTACCGCGCCGACATCCACCCCCGCTACAACCCTTGGTTACATGGCATTTTTGTATTGTTGTTCGGCATGCTGGCCATCGCCATGTTCTGGACTAGCGTGCACCAGGTGCGCCCGCTGCAATGGCTGGCGGTGCCGTTGACCCTGCTGGCGTTCAGCTTTGGCGTTTACATCGTGCATCGGCATCTGGGGCATCACAAAAAAGCCTTCGCAAGGATGTTCTATGCCCGCCATGCCGGCGACCATCACAGCTTCTTCGCCCCCGGGCACATGACTTACGACAACGCCCGCGACTGGCGGGTGATCCTGTTTCCCGCATGGCTGATCGTGTTACACACACTGGTGATCACCCTGCCCCTCTGGTGGCTGCTCAAGCAATTTGACGCCAACGTCGCCGGCCTGGTGGGCGGGTGCATGGTCCTCGGTTATCTCACGTATGAAGTGTTTCATGCCTGCGAACATTTGCCGCCGCACAATCCGCTGACACGCCTGCCGTGGATTCGTCAGATGCGTCGCCTGCATGAACTGCACCATCGCCGCGAGATGATGCAGGAGCGAAATTTCAACATTGTTTTTCCGTTGATGGATTACCTGTTCGGCACCCTTTACTGGGAACCGGAGCAGGCCTCCCCGTACCTGACGAGAACAGCCATGACCCGCATGCAGCACCAGATCGAAATTGCCGGCAATCCCATCGAGGTTCTCGCCTACGCCAGCACCGTGAGCCTCTGGCCGCAGTGGCATCCATCATCGTTGAAGATCAATGGCCAGAAAGGTTCGTTGCATGCCGGCGCCCGGTTCGAAGAAGACATCCGTGCCGGTGGCCGCGACGGGCATTTGCGTTGGGTGGTCGACGAGTATCTGCCGGGACGGCGTTGGATTGCCCGGGCTGATGGCGACCATGGACTGTCGCTGGTGGTGACTTACGAATGCGAGGCCCAAGGCGACAGCACGCGGTTTGTCCGCACGCTGGAGTATCAATTCAGTGGTCTGGCGATGCGCATTGCCAATCGGTTGCTGCTCAAGCGGCGAATAGATCACGAGTCGGCGGCGTCGATGCTGGCTTTGCGCGAGATGGCACAAAAGCACTTGGCACAATCAGGAGTCGGCGCGTGAGTCGATCGATCAGGTTCCACCATTGGGTGTTGCTGCTGATTGTTGCCATTGGCGGGTTCCTGCTGCTGATGCCAACCAAGGTGCAACCGGTGGCCTGGACGCCGTCACCTGCTCCGCCCCTCACCGCAGGTGTCTACGCCGACAATCAGCGCCTCAAAGGCATCGAGCGCGTGGGCGCAGTGGACATCGACGGCCCGGAAGCACTGCTGCTGGAAAATGATGCACTGATCAGCGGTTTGCATGACGGCCGCGTCATCCGCACCAGCCTGGATGGCAAGATCACCAAAATGCTCGCCGATACCGGCGGCCGACCATTGGGGCTGGCCCGCCATCCAAATGGCTTGCTGGTCATCGCTGATGCGGTCAAAGGCTTGCTGTCGCTCGATGCGCAAGGTCGACTGGTGGCGTTGACCACCGAGGCCAACGGCGTGCCCTTTGGTTTCACTGACGACGTGGTCATCGACAAACCGGGGCACTTTGCTTATTTCAGCGATGCTTCCAGCCGCTTTGGCTATGGCAAGGATGGCGAGGATGGCGAGGCAATCATCGAGCATGGTGGCGACGGTCGATTGCTGCGTTATGACTTTCAGACCGGTAAAACTTCGGTCCTGTTGGACAAACTGGAGTTCGCCAACGGCGTGACGTTGGGTCCCGAAGATGCCTACGTTCTGGTCAATGAAACGGGCGCCTATCGCATCAGCCGCTATTGGTTGACCGGACCGAACGCCGGTACCCACGAGATATTCATCGACAACCTGCCGGGCTTGCCGGACAACCTGTCATTCAATGGCCGCGACCGCTTCTGGGTGGCGCTGTATGCACCGCGCAACGCTCTGCTCGATGCCACCGCACCTCACCCGTATTTGCGCAAGATGATCGTGCGAGCCATGACCATACTGCCCAAACCCGTGGAAAAACGTGGTTTTGTGCTGGGTCTGGATCTGCAAGGCAAGGTCATCGCCAACCTGCAGGACGGCAGCAGCGGCAACTACTCTCCGATTACCACGGTGCGCGAGTATGGAGACTGGTTGTATTTCGGTTCGCTGAAGGCCAGGAACATGGCGCGCTTGCCCTTGAGCAGCGCATTGCAATAACGCCGGAACAATGCGGGAGCGAGCAACCTCGCTCCTGCAACTCTTAAATCGTGATCAGGTCCGCGACTGCAGCTGTCTGACGATTTTGTCCTTGACCTCCAGGCGCTTGGCCTTGAGCTTCGTCACCGCATCATCGCTGGATTTGGCTTGCTCGGCCTTCACCACCTCGGCGTCTGCCAGGGAATACTTGTTGATCAGTGAATCCAGTAACGGATCCTTGGTGCGTTTCTGCTGGATTTCTTCCTTTGTGCAACTCAGATCCTGAAAAAGGTCGTGTGGCACCGGCATGGAACACCTCCGTTTGTTAATCGGCAGCGAACGCGACTGATTGCGCTCGCCAACTATCAGAATGGCCTTGCTTGGACGGTTCTGTCGACCACCTGTCAGACCAGCGGCGTCCGTTCGTCGTCCTGTCGCAAATGCGATAAAACCTTTGCCGGTAAATCCGCCTCCACAGCTTAACGATCACTGCGGATCGCCCATCAAACCTGCCCTTGAAACCTGACCTTGAAACCAAGCGGAGAAAACCAATGGACGGATTCAAAATGCGCCACCTCGCCCTGGTCGTAGCCCTGAGCACCAGCATGGGCGCAGCATTCGCTGCCACTTCCAATGATTTCGTCGACAAAGCCGCAGCGGGTGGTATTGCCGAAATCGAAACCAGCCGACTGGCGCTGGAAAAAAGCCAATCGGCGGACGTCAAGGCATTCGCCAACATGATGATCACCGATCATGGCAAGGCCAATGACGAACTGGCGGCCATCGCGAAGAAAAACGACATTGAAGTGCCAGACGAAACCACCTTGGTAAAGCAGGCCAAGGAAAAAATCCTCGACATGCGCGATGAATCGTTCGATGCGGCCTACGCAAACAATCAGGTCAAAGCCCACGAAGAAACCATCGAACTATTCAAGAAAGAAGCAAATACAGTAACGGATGACAAAACCAAAGGCGCCGTCGAACTCAAAGGCTTCGCCCAGAAAATGTTGCCGGGACTGCAAAAACACCTGGACATGGCGAAGAAACTGCAAGCTGCGCATGCCAAGTAAATGATCGCAGCGCAAAAAAGAAAGCCGCACGTTAGATGCGGCTTTCTTTATTTGCGGATTTCAGCCGCCATCGGTGTCGATATCGGCATCGGTGTCATCGCTGGGTTTTGGGCGGTCCGGGTTGGGTTTGAAGCCCGGGCTGAACTCATTGTCGTTATCGGTATGGCGGTTTTTCTGGTCAACCGCGTCATCGCCGCTTTGCGGCTGCGGGGTGTTTTCCACGGGTTCGCCAAGGTTGTCGCTTTGCGGTCGATCCTTTTGCGGCGTTATCGAATGGTCTTTCATGGTTACGTCCTCGTCACTGCATCCGCGCGGCCAGACTCAATAGCCGAGCCTTGAAGTTTCGAAGTCGGCTGAGCTTCAGGGTTCCTTCGGAGCACTGATTCTCCGTGAAAAACTACCGAAACGGCCTTCGCCGACTAAAGTCCATGTGCCGAAATGAAAAAAAGCCCTGGAAAACCAACAACTATTTCATCCGGCAAAGGTCATTCAACTGCGCCGGTCATTTTTTGGGGAGTCGGCGCTTAAACTCAAGGAGTCAAGTCTCATGGCGGCACTGCAATCCACCACGCTCGATGCAATGAAAAAGAACTCGGCACAATTGCTTGCCCAATGGACAAACGACCTCGAAACCAGTGGTGCCACACGCAATCTCAAAGTCCAGGACTTGCAGCAGCAAACGTCGCAATTCCTCGAGCTGATCATCTCGGGCCTGCAGAGCGGCAACACCCAGAATATCGCCGCCCCGGGCTGGGACGACATTCGCCAGTTTCTCGAAAAACTCTCCCATAGCCGTGCCCTGCTGGGCCACGACTCTCAGCAGACCGCCAGTTTTATCTTCGCCTTGAAAGGGCCGTTGTTTGCCCTGCTGCAAAACCACTATCAGGACAGTCCGGCGCTATTGGCCGAACAGCTTCTGGAAGTCTCCGAACTGCTCGACGCCCTGGGCCTGCACACTATCCGCACCTTCCAGAAATCCCGCGAGGCGGTGATCAAGCGTCAGCAGGAAGAACTGCTGGAACTGTCGACGCCGGTGGTCAAGCTCTGGGATGGCGTATTGGCGCTGCCGATGATCGGCACCCTGGATTCGCAACGCACTCAGGTGGTCATGGAATCGCTGTTGCAGCGAATCGTCGACACCGGTTCGGAAATTGCCATTATCGACATCACGGGTGTGCCCACCGTCGATACGCTGGTGGCGCAACACCTGCTCAAAACTGTCACGGCGATTCGCCTGATGGGCGCCGATTGCATCATCAGTGGTGTGCGTCCGCAGATTGCCCAGACCATCGTGCACCTGGGCCTGGACCTGCAAGGCGTAGTGACCAAAGCCAATCTGGCCGATGCCCTGAAACTGGCACTGACCCGGTTGGGAATGACCATCAGCAAGGCGGTGTGAGCTTATGGAGCGCATCCCGATATTACAAATGGGCGACTTCTTGCTGGTGACCATTCAGGTCGACATGCACGACCAGTTGGCGCTGACGCTTCAGGACGACTTGTCCGAGCGGATCAGCCGCACTTCCGCCCGGGGCGTACTGATCGACATCTCCGCCCTGGACATGGTCGATTCCTTTATCGGCCGGATGATCGGGACGATTTCCGGTCTCTCGAAAATCATGGATGCCCAGACCGTGCTGGTCGGCATGCAACCGGCGGTGGCGATCACCCTGGTGGAACTGGGCCTGACCTTGCCCGGCGTCAGCACCGCGCTGAATGTCGAACGCGGGATGAAACTGCTTCAGGAACGAGTACGTGAACAATGATCGTACGCAGCAGCGGCACTCATCCGATTCACATCGAGCAGGACGTGGTCCTGGCTCGGCAACTGACACGCAAGCTGGCCCAGGAATGCGGCATGCGCCTTATCGACCTGACCAAACTGGTGACCGCTGTCAGCGAACTGGCGCGTAACACCATGGTGTACGGCGGAGGCGGCGACATGGATTGGCAGATCCTCGACGACCAGGCCCGTTGCGGCCTGCGCCTGGTTTTTCACGACGAAGGCCCCGGCATTCCCGACATCAAGCTGGCAATGACCGATGGCTGGACCTCCGGCAGTGGTCTTGGACTGGGCCTGACCGGCGCCAAGCGGCTGGTCAACGAGTTCGAACTCGACACCGCGCCTGGCCAGGGCACTCGCGTGACGATCACGCGATGGACTTGAATATTGGCGGATCGATGACCCAGGTGCTGGTGATCGAAGATAGCAGTCAGATCGGGCACGCACGGCGCACCGCCCAACAACTCGCCGAAAAACATGACTTCGACAGTACCGATGCAGGTCGTGTAGCACTGGTGGCGACCGAGCTTGCCAGCAACATTCTCAAACATGCCACCCATGGCGAGCTGCACCTGCGGGTATTACCCCGCGAGAAGAGTGCCGGCATTGAAATGATCGCAATAGACCGCGCCAGAGGCTTTGACCTGCAAGCGTGCCTGGCCGATGGTTTCTCCACCGGCGGCACTCAGGGCATCGGGCTGGGCGCCGTTTCGCGTCAGACAGAAGTCTTCGACGTGTATGCAGACTCACGCGGCACCGTGCTGCTGACGCGCTTGTATCCACGCCAGGACAAGACGGCTGATCGCCGCGTCGGCATCAGCCAGCACTCGTTGCACAACGATCCGGCCTGCGGCGATGTCTGGCACCTGGCCTTCGACGGGCCACGCATCAGCGCGCTGGTGATCGATGGTCTGGGCCATGGCGAAGAAGCCGAACGAGCCGCCCGCGCCGGCGAAAAAACCTTCGCACTGGCGCCATTTGCTTCGCCGGTACTGGCGCTGCAAGAGATGCATCTGGCCATGGTCGGTACTCGCGGCGGTGCAATGGCCATTGCGCAGTTCGATGCTGGCAACGATGCGTTGAAATTCGTCGGCATCGGCAATATCGGCGCCTGTCTGATTGCAGCGGACAAGTCTCGCGGACTGGCCTCTCATCCCGGCATCGTCGGCGGCCAGTATCGAAAGGCACAAGCCTTTGACTATGCTCAGGTCAACGGACAGTTGCTGATCATGTACAGCGACGGCCTGCAGTCGCGCTGGAACCTGCAGGATTACCCCGGCCTGGTGCATCGCCATCCCGCCGTGATTGCCGCGATTTTGCACCGCGACTTCTGCCGTGGACGGGACGACGTCACGGTATTGGTCATTGCTCTGGAGGCCGCTCATGCCTGACGCACCTGCGACTCAGATTGACGAACAAGCAGCACTGATCGCCCAGTTGCAGGGGGAAGCCGATGCCCTGCGCGCCGAACTCGATGAAACCAACCAGGGTGTGCTGGCGCTGTACGCGGAACTCGACACCCAGGCCGAACAATTGCGTCAGGCCTCGGATTTAAAAAGTCGCTTTCTGTCGTACATGAGCCATGAGTTTCGCACCCCATTGGGCTCGATCCTGAGCATCGCCAGTCTGTTGACCGATGAACTCGATGGCCCTTTGAGCGCCGAGCAACACAAGCAAGTGGCATTCGTCAGCAATTCTGCGCGCGAGCTGAGCGATATGGTCGACGACCTGCTGGATCTGGCGAAGATAGAAGCCGGACGCATCACCATATCGCCGGCCTGGTTCGATATGTTCGACCTGTTCGCCGCCCTGCGCGGCATGTTTCGACCGATTGTCGACGCGACCGCCGTGGACCTGATATTCGAAGAACCGGTGGGACTGCCGCGCCTGTACACCGATGACAAGAAACTCGCGCAGATCCTGCGCAATTTCATCGCCAACTCGCTGAAATTCACCACCCATGGCGAAGTCCGGGTCTCGGCACGCCTTGAAAACAGCTCCCACGTGCGTTTTGCCGTCAGCGACACCGGAATAGGTATCGCTCCGGAGCTACATGGCGCATTGTTCGAAGACTTTTCCCAGGTCGATTCACCGCTGCAAAAGCGCCTGCGCGGAACCGGGCTCGGGCTGTCCCTGTGCAAACGCTTCGCCGGTTTGCTGGGCGGCGAAGTCGGCGTCCAGAGTACGCCAGGCACGGGCTCGACCTTTTACGTGATCATCCCGCTGGCGATCGCCACGGAGTCCACCGATGAAACGTGACCTTCGCTTATTGATTGTCGACGACAATGTCGCCACCCGCTACGCCCTGCGTCGACGCCTTGAGCGTCATGGCTATGAAGTGCTCGAAGCCGGCACCGGCAACGAAGGCCTGGAGTTGATCGACAGCGTCAACTTCGATGCATTGATTCTCGACGTCAATCTGCCGGACATGAGCGGGTTCGACATCGTGCGCAAACTGCGCTCCGACCCCGCGACCGCCCTGCTTCCGGTGATCCACGTATCAGCCGCCTCGATCCAGACCGGGGACATCATCACCGGCCTGGACGCGGGCGCCGATGCCTACCTGATCCATCCAGTAGACCCGGACGTGCTGCTGGCGACGCTGCGCACCTTGTTGCGGGTGCGCGAAACCGAGAATGCGCTACGCGAAAGCGAGGCGCGTTTTCGCGAGATCTTCGTCAACGTGTCGGCGCCTATCGCGGTGCTGGATGCCGGGCTGAAGATCCATGAGTGCAACCATGCCTTTGCCCAACTGACCGTGGACAACCTCGCGTCCGATACACTTCACGAGTGCTTCGCCGACGATCAGGCCTCGATCATCAACGAACTGCGTCTGCGGCTGTCATACGGCGAACGCTGGAAAGGCACCCTGAACATGCGCGTGCAGGGCCAGATCCGTGAAACCGAGTGGCAGATTTCGCCGTATCGCACACCGCAACTGAGCCTGGTGTTTGTCGAGGATGTCACCGAGCACCGCCACCGCGAACGCTCACATCTGGCACGGCTGGACGACGCCACCACCCAGTTGGCCAAGGAAGTGGCGGAACGCGTGCGCACCGAGGCGCAGTTGTTGCAGGTGCAGAAAATGGATGCGCTGGGCAAATTGACCGGCGGTATTGCCCACGACTTCAACAATTTGCTCACCGGCATCATCACCAGTCTGGAACTGATCCAGAAGCGTGTGGCCGATTCACGCACCGACAAGGTCCAGTTCTACACCGAAGCGGCGTTGAACTCGGCGATGAGTGCGGCTTCCCTGACCCATCGCCTGCTGGCATTTGCCCGGCAGCAACCGCTCGATACAAGGCCAGTGGACATCAACGAGCACATCCGCTCCCTTGAGGAACTGCTGGTGCGCACCATCGGCGAACGCATTGCCTTGAAGCTTGAGCTGACGAGCAAAGCGGCGATTGCCCTGGTCGACCCGATCCAGCTGGAAAGTGCCGTCCTCAATCTGGTAATCAACGCGCGCGATGCTCTGCCACAGGGTGGCAACATCTGGGTCAATACGTATGCGGCGTATTCCCACGGAGATCCCAGCCTCGCCGATGGCGCGTATGTCGCCTTGTCCGTGCGTGACGACGGCACCGGCATTGACCACAGCGTGATCGACAAGGTGTTCGATCCGTTCTTCACCACCAAACCGCTGGGCCAGGGGACCGGGCTCGGATTGTCGACCATCTACGGTTTCGCCAGGCAATCCGGTGGCGATGCACACATTCGCAGCGTGGCCCGGCGCGGCACCGAAGTGACCATCATGCTGCCGGCCAGCTCCGACCCTACCTCCAATGAAATCCTGCCCACTACCGTCGACCCGCAAGGGGCCGGCGAACACATACTGATCGTCGAGGACACTCCGTCGGTTCGCATGTTCGTCGCCGAGGTTTTGGTGGACGCCGGTTATCGCTGCACGCAGGTTGCCGAGATCGAGGAAGCCCTGGAGCGCTTGCAGAATGATCAATCCATTGACTTGTTGCTCACCGACGTCGGCCTGCCACGCATGACCGGTCGGGAGTTGGCCGATGTTGCCCGTGGATGGCGCAGTACCTTGCCGATCCTGTTCATGACCGGCTACGCTGAAACCGCAATCAACCGCCAGGTGTTCCTCGGTGACGGCATGGACATGCTGATCAAGCCGTTCCAGATCAAGGAATTGCTGGACAAGGTGCGGCGTACGATAGACGGCGCCTGATGACCTTCAAACCCTGTAGGCGATGGGCGTCAACGGTAACGTGCCCTGTCTGAATGATCGTGGTGTCGGGAGATTTTTCGCCAGCAGGCGGGCTGCCACAGGGATTGATCACAAGGCACGCGCCAAAAACGGCGCTGTCCGGCTCTTTTTGTTCTTCGCGACTTTCTGCGGCGTCCCTGCCACGACAATCTTGCCGCCCTGATCTCCGGCTCCCGGTCCGATATCGATCACCCAGTCACTCTGCGCGACCACACGCATTTCATGTTCGACAACGATCACCGTATGCCCGGCCGTCACCAGGTTGTTCAACTGTTCCAGCAGGCGATCGACGTCCCGCGGGTGCAGGCCGGTGGTCGGTTCATCGAGCACGTACAGCGTCGCCCCGCGTTGATTGCGCTGCAACTCGGTGGCCAGTTTGATCCGCTGCGCTTCGCCGCCTGACAGTTCAGTGGCCGGTTGGCCGAGACGCAGATAACCGAGGCCGATGTCGCGCAGCACTTCCAGTGAGCGTCGAATTGCAGCTTGCTCGGCGAATACTTCCACCGCCTCGTCCACGGTCAATTGCAGCACCTGGGCAATATTGCGGCCCTGCCAACCGATCGCCAGCGTTTGCGGGTTGTAGCGCGCACCATGGCACGTCGGGCAAGGCGCATAGACGCTGGGCATGAACAGCAACTCAACGCTGACAAAACCTTCGCCTTCACAGGTTGGGCAACGGCCCTTGGCGACGTTGAACGAAAACTGCCCGGCGTCGTAACCCGCCGCCTGAGCCTCAGGTGTGGCGGCGAAGAGCTTGCGCACGTTGTCGAACAGCCCGGTGTAGGTCGCAAGGTTGGAGCGTGGTGTGCGCCCAATGGGTTTCTGATCGACTTGCACCAGTCGCTTGATCGAATCCAGGCCTGCGCTGACCTGCCCGCCACTGACTTGCGGCGCGTCGTCTTCCAGGCTCAGTTCTTGCGGATCATGGTCGACCGTTGGGCGTCCCAGGTGCGCGCCGACCAGTTCCAGCAGCGCCTGGCTGACCAGACTGGATTTGCCAGACCCTGAGACACCGGTGACCGCGGTGAAGCAACCCAATGGAAACTCAACACTGAGGTCGTTGAGGTTATTGCGCGTGATGCCCTCCAGGCGCAGCCAGTCGCTGGGCTTGCGGCTGGCTTGCGATTGGCGGGTTTTGTCGGCGAACAGATACGCACGGGTTTGCGAGTCAGCAACATCGGCCAAGCCGGCCGGCGCGCCGCTGTACAGCACGCGACCGCCAAGCTCACCCGCGGCCGGGCCAACATCGATCAACCAGTCGGCGCGACGCATGGTTTCCAGATCGTGCTCGACCACAAATAACGTATTGCCCGCCGCTTTCAAGCGTTGCAGCGCCTCGAACAGCGCCTCGCCATCCGCTGGATGCAGGCCCGCAGAGGGCTCATCCAGCACGTAGATCACACCGAACAGTTGTGAGCCCAGTTGCGTCGCCAGGCGCAAACGCTGCAATTCACCCGAAGACAGCGTCGGCGTACTGCGCTCCAGCGCCAGATAACCAAGCCCCAGATCGGTCAGGGTGCTGACCCGTTCCAGCAGATCCTGGGCGATCCTTTGTGCAGCCAGGCGTTTCTCCACCGACAGGTTTGGCGTGTGGCGCACATCCGGGGCGTTGGCATGGCCGCTGGCCCCGTGGGCCACGCGTTGTTCCCGGGCCTGGCGGGTCTGGTCGTGAGTCAGCACTTCCCCTGCCTCCTCGCCTTCTTCCAGGTAGTGTTGGGCTGCCACCGGCTTGAGCACTTCAGCGACTTGCAACAAGGGCATCTGCGACAGTTCGCCGATGTCGTAGCCGGCGAAGGTCACCGACAACGCCTCGCGCTTGAGGCGTTTGCCTTCACACAAAGGGCAAGGGCTGCCGAGCATGAATTGCGAAACACGCTTCTTCATCAGCGCACTTTGCGAGTGGGTAAACGTGTGCAGGATGTAGCGCCGCGCGCCGGTGAAGGTGCCCTGGTAACTCGGCTCCATTTTGCGCTTGAGGGCGACCCGGGTTTCTTCCGGCGTAAGCCCGGCATACACCGGCACCGTAGGCGTTTCTTCAGTGAAGAGAATCCAGTCGCGCTGTTTTTTCGGCAGCTTGCGCCAGGGAATATCGACGTCATAGCCCATGGTCACCAGGATGTCCCGCAGGTTCTGACCCTGCCATGCCAACGGCCAGGACGCCACGGCACGCTGGCGGATGGTCAGGTTCGGGTCCGGCACCATCAGCGCTTCGGTGACTTCATAGACCCGGCCCAGCCCATGGCACTCAGGGCAGGCGCCTTGCGGTGTATTCGGGGAAAAGTCTTCGGCATACAGCATCGGTTGCCCTGCCGGGTAGCTGCCGGCACGGGAATACAACATGCGGATCAGGCTCGACAGCGTCGTTACGCTGCCCACCGAAGAACGTGTACTCGGCGTGCCCCGTTGCTGCTGCAAGGCGACGGCGGGCGGCAAGCCTTCGATGGAGTCCACGTCCGGCACGCCGACCTGATCGATCAACCGCCGCGCATACGGCGCCACCGATTCGAAATAACGCCGTTGCGCTTCGGCATACAACGTCGAAAACGCCAGTGACGACTTGCCCGATCCGGACACGCCGGTGAACACGACCAAGGCATCGCGCGGGATATCGACGTCGACGTTCTTGAGATTGTGTTCCCGGGCGCCGCGCACCCTGACCATGCCGGATTTTGGGTTGGAGGTGCGCGTTGAAGTCATCGGGTAGCCTTGAAAAGTAAGGTCGCGAAAAAATGGAGTGTCAGCCGTTGAGGACCATGCGAATCATCCGGGTCAACGCATCCGGGCTGTAGGGTTTGCTCAGCAGATGGGTATCGGGGCTGAGCTGGTGATTGCGCGAGATGATGTCACGGGTATGCCCCGAGGTGAACAGCACGGCCACCGGAGGATTTTGCACCTTGGCCCAGGCGGCCAGGTCCGAACTCTTGATCAGGCCAGGCATGACTACATCGGTAAAAATCAGATCCACCGATACGCCCTCCAACAGCATTTGCATGGCGACATCGGCGTTCGCAGCGGTCAGCACCTCATAGCCCTCCTCTCGCAGCAATTCCACCGACGAAGCACGCACCGCGTCGTTGTCTTCCACCACCAGCACCCGCTCGTGTCCGCCCCGCTGCTGCACGTCCGGCGTGCTGCTTTCGCTGTCCATCGGACGCAGGCTGCGCGGAAAATAAAGGGCCACCCGTGTGCCCTGGCCGACGACGCTGGACATCTCGATATGGCCGCCACTCTGCTTGACGAAACCGAACACCATGCTCAGCCCCAACCCCGTTCCCTGTCCGTCGGGCTTGGTGGTGAAAAACGGTTCAAATGCCTGGGCGAGCACCTGCGGCGCCATGCCGCCCCCGGTGTCGGCCACGCTGACTTGTACATAGTCACCGGGCACGATGCCTTTGCCGGTACAGAATTCATGGTCCAGGCGAATGTTGTCGGCGCTCAACTCGATCGTCCCCTCGCCTTTCATTGCGTCGCGGGCATTGATCACCAGGTTGAGAATGGCGTTTTCCAACTGATTGCGGTCGACAAAAACCCGCCAAGGCTCAGCGGGCGCGGTCATATGCACCAGGATGGTTTCGCCCAACGCACGCTGCAACAATTCGCCAAGGCCGTCAAAAATCTGCTGCGGCGTAAAAATTGCCGGGGAAAGCGGTTGACGACGGGCGAAGGCCAACAGCTGCGAAGACAATTTTGCACCGCGCTCGACAGCGGCAAGCGAGGAATTGACCCGACGTTGCACGTTGACGTTGTCCGGTTCGTGGCGCGCCAGTAAATGCAGGTTGCCGGCGATCACCTGCAACAGGTTATTGAAGTCGTGGGCCACGCCACCGGTGAGACCGCCAATGGCTTCGAGCTTCTGCGACTGGCGCAACTGCTCCTCCGCCACCAGCCGCGCTTCGACTTCATAGGCCACGCGCTGCTCCAGATCCCGGGTGAACTTGAGCAAGGATTCTTCGGCGATCTTGCGTTCGTGAATGTCGATCAGCACACCGGGAAAACGCAAGGGCTGATCCTGTTCATCGAACTCGCAACAACCGCTGGCCAACACCCACAGGAAACTGCCGTCAGGACGCAACACCCGGTATTCGGCGTTGAAAGGCGAGCCGGTCTGCATCGATTGTTTGACTTGTTCCTGAACCCAGGCGAGATCGTCGGGATGGATGCGCGCTTCGGCAATTTCCTGCGGCAGGTTGTCCAGGCTCTGCCCGGCAGGATAGGAAAAGGTGCGGGCAAAGCGATCATCGCCACTCAACACGTTGGACTTGATGTCCCAGACAAATGAGCCGAGCAAGGCTCCGGCATTGAGTGCCAGACGTACCCGTTCGTTGTCGGCGCGATAGGCATTTTCCGCGGCTTGGCGCAGACGCTCGGAAATCACCAACTCGGTGGTTTCCACCACCATGGCCATGACCCCGCCGGGGCAACCGTCATCGTTGGCGACCGGGCTGTAATAGAGATCCAGCCAGACGTCTTCAGGCACACCGTCGCGCAGCAATACCAGTTCCTTGTTGCGATAGGACAAGGTGCCGCCCGCCAGGCAGGTATCGACCACGTGCCGATTGAATTCGGCAACTTCCGGCCAGCCCAACTCCACCGGTGACCCCAACAGATACGGATGACGCCCGCCGGCAAACTGCGAATAGGCGTCGTTGTAGATCATGTAGCCTGGCCGGCCCCAAAGCATCACCATCGGCAATGGCGAAGCAAGCATCAATTGCACCGTGCCGCTCAGGCTTTTGGACCAGTTTTCGATCGCGCCCAACTCGGTCCCGCTCCAGTCGAACGTACGAATGCGCTCGGCCATTTCGCCGTTCCAGCCAGAACACCCATGGCTATCTTCTAGAAATTGCATAGGCTGACTCTACGCCCCGGTTACTGCACCCGATTGTTTCGAGCATCGTGCGCGCCATTCGTTTCATAGAGGTATAGCTGATTCTCACGGGCCAACCTCCGGCCCGCAAACGCCTCAGTCCCTGTAGGAGCCAGCCTGCTGGCGAAAAATCTCAAGACACTGCGATCAATCAGTCAGGGAACGTTATCGTTGACGTCCATCGCGAGCAGGCTCGCTCCTGCATCGATCTGCGTTGAATTCAAACCTCTATTAAATGCTTGAGCGGGTTGTAGCTGCTCTTCAAGGTCGCGGCCACGTCGAGGATCGCTTTCTCGATGCCATTCAAATGCATGCAGGTCAGTTCGATAGCGGCGCTCTGGTTGCCGGCTTCGATGTATTCGATCAGTCGCAAATGTTCATCGTCGCGGCAGGCTTCATGACTGTCGTCGTCCAGCGCTGCGGCGTACAGAGAAGCGCGGGATATCAGCTTCTGGAACCAATCGAGCAGCACCGGGTTGTTCAGGCTGCGAGCCAGTTTGATGTGGAACTCGCCGAGCAGATGAATCAGCCGTTCGTGATCGCCGCTCTGGTGCGCTTCATCTTCCAGCAGCAAGTGATCGCGCAGGTCCTGTGTCACCGCTGTATCGCGCCGCCGACACAGTTCACTGACGATGCCGATTTCGATCAAGCGCCGGGTTTCGAACAGCGAACGGATCTCTTCGTCACTGGGCAGCGACACCGATGCACCTTTATTGGGTTCGGTGGTGACCAATCCGTCAGCCTCCAATTGCTTGAGCGCGGCTCGGACTGACGTACGGCTGACATTAAAAAGCTCGGCCAAGGAAGCCTCGCCGAGTTTCATTCCCGGACGCAACGAACGCTTGCTGATCGCTTCGTAAACCCCTTGGTAGACGCGGTCGACCGTGGTTTCCAGTTTCTTTTCAGTCATTCATCAACTCCTGGCGCCCTGTGCAAACAGCCCTGGCGAAATAACCAGCCATTGAAAAAGGGGCTTGCACCGGCAGGTTAATCCGGGTATTTCTAAATTGCATCCAGATTTTGCATACAATAATTAGAGGAATGCACCATTATGGGTCATCCAGTTGCAATTGAAGTGCGAAACGTCTCCAAGCGCTATTCCGACGATCCCGGTATGGCTCCAGCCCTGGACAACGTCTCGGTCGATATCGCCGACAACGAATTCTTTACCCTGCTTGGCCCTTCTGGCTGCGGCAAAACCACCTTGCTGCGCACCATTGCCGGTTTCGAGCACGTCAGCGACGGTGAAATCCGTCTGGCCGGCGAACCGGTGAATGACCTGCCGCCGTTCAAGCGTCGGGTCAACACGGTATTCCAGAGCTACGCGCTGTTTCCACACATGAGTGTTGCGCAGAATATCGCCTTCGGCCTGGAGATGCAGGGCCTTGATCGCAAACTGATCCCGCAACGCGTCGATGAGATGCTGGCGCTGGTGCAAATGCAGCACCTGGCCAAACGCAAACCGGCCGAACTGTCCGGCGGCCAGCAGCAACGGGTGGCTCTGGCCCGCGCTCTGGCGCCAAAACCCAAAGTGCTGTTGCTGGATGAACCGCTGTCGGCGCTGGATCTCAAGCTGCGCAAGGAAATGCAGGTCGAACTCAAGCGCGTGCAAAAAGAAGCCGGGATCACCTTCATTTTCGTCACCCACGATCAGGAAGAAGCACTGACCCTGTCCGATCGCATTGCGGTGATGTCGGCCGGGAAGATCTTGCAGATCGGCACACCGAATGACATCTACGAGCGTCCGCAGCACCAGTTCGTCGCGCAATTCATCGGCGACATCAACTTCCTTCCCGGCCACCTCAAGCGTGGCCAGCAAAATGAAAAACTCTTCGTGCCCAACGGCATGCCGGTAGAGATCCCCTGCCCGGCCCAAGGCTTCGACGGCTCCAGGGTGCAACTGGCGTTTCGCCCCGAGCGCTCGCAACTGGTCGATCCGGCGCAACCGCATCACCTGCGCGGCGTGATCGAGGCCGTGTTGTATGTCGGCACTGCAACCCTCTATCAGTGCCGCCTGAACAATGACATCAAAGTCATGCTGCGCGAGAACAACGAAGGCCTGAACCATGGCCGAGTGGTCGGCGATCGCGTCGCGGTCAACCTGCCGCCCCACGCCTGTCTGTTGATGGAGGCCTGAGATGAGCGTCAGCAGTACTTCTCCCGCCCTCAACCGTGCGTTATTGCTCAGCCCGGTGGTCCTGACCCTGCTGGCGCTGATCGCCATCCCGCTGGGCATCATGGGTTACATCAGCCTGTTGCCGCGCAACGTCTACGGTGGCGTTGACTGGCAGGCCGACTGGCAATTGCAAAGTTACGTGCAGCTGTTTTTCCAGGAGGGTTTCGATGGCGAACTGGAGCTGAACTGGGTCTATGCCCAGGCGCTGATCCGTTCGGTGTTCCAGGCCGGTGGCACCACCATCCTGTGTTTCCTGTTCGGCTTTCCGGTGGCGTTGTGGATGTCGAGCCTGACCCCGCGTCGACGCAACCTGATGGTGTTGCTGATCACCATCCCGTTCTGGACCAACCTGCTGATCCGCAACTACGCCTGGCTGATCATCCTGCGCGAACACGGCTGGGTCGCCCAAGGCCTCAACGCGCTGTTGCCCCAGGCCGGTGGCATCACCCTGCTCTACAACGACTTCGCGGTCAGCGTCGGGCTGGTCTACAGCTTCCTGCCGTTCATGATTCTGCCGATCTACTCGACTCTGGAAAAACTCGACTGGCGCCTGGTGGAAGCCGCCTATGACCTTGGCGCCAATCGGTGGCACGCGTTGCGGCGGATCATCCTGCCACTGTCGATGCCGGGGGTGATAGCCGGCTCCCTGCTGGTGTTCGTGCCGAGCCTGGGCGCATTTATCACCCCAGCGATTCTCGGCGGTGGCAAGACCTTGATGATCGGCAACCTGATCCAGCAGCAATTCGGCACCGCGCGCAATTGGCCGCTGGGCAGTTCGCTGTCGTTCCTGTTGCTGGGAATTCTGCTGCTGTCGCTGGTGCTGTACGCCTTGTATAGCCGCAGCGCCGCCAAAACCCTTCGTCGGGGAGCTACCGCATGATTGCCTTGCACCTGAAAAAACTGCCGCTGACCCGCGAAGTCAGCCTGTTGATCCTGGCCTACCTGTACCTGCCGATTTTCGTGTTGATCGCCTACAGCTTCAATGCCAATCGCTCGGCCACGGTCTGGACCGAATTTTCCTTCGCCTGGTACGGGCGCATCCTGGCCAACCCGTCGATCCAGACGGCGGCGCTGAACTCGATCATCGTCGCCAGCATCGCCACGGTCTGCGCCACCGCGATTGCGCTGCTCGCGGCACTGGCGACTTACCGACCGTTCTACGGGCAGAAAATGGTCGAGGGCGGGATCAACCTGCCGTTGATCCTGCCGGAGATCGTCACCGCGGTCGCCACGCTGCTGCTGTTCATGGCCCTGGGGATCAAGCTCGGTTTGCTGACGGTGATCGTCGCGCACATCGGCTTCTGCATTCCCTTCGCCTATTTACCGATCCGCGCACGCCTGAATGACCTGGACAAGAGTCTGCTGGAAGCGGCCAACGACCTCTACGCCAACCCGTGGCAGGTGTTTCGCCGAGTGACCTTGCCGCTGTTATGGCCGGCGGTGTTGTCCGGAGCGGTGCTGGCGTTCGTAGTCAGCCTCGACGATTTCATCATGACGTTCTTCGTCGCAGGACCGGGTTCGACGACGCTGCCGGTGTACATCTTCTCGGCAATCAAGTCCGGGGTAACGCCGGAGATCAATGCGATCTCGACTCTGATGCTGGTGATTTCCATCGTGCTGGTGGTTCTGGCTTTCTGGCTGGGACAGCGCGGCAAACAACAATAAGCCTGGAGCCTTCTGATATGAACAAGAAAGTCAAAAGCATGCGTTTCGCCGTTGCCGGTCTGGCCTTGAGTTGCTTCACGTCGTTCAGCGTCCAGGCCGCCGAGCCCAAAGAGCTGTTCTTCTACAACTGGACCGATTACTACCCGGTCGAGCTGCTGGCCAAGTTTGAAAAAGAGACCGGCATCAAAGTCACCATGGACGGCTACGACAGCAACGAAACCCTGCTGGCCAAGTTGCAGGCCGGTGGCGCGGCCTATGACGTGATCGTGCCGTCGCAATCGATCATGCGCACCCTGATCAACCAGGACTTGCTCCTGGAAATCGACGCTTCGACCCTGCCCAATTTCCAGTACGTCAAACCGGCGTTCCGTGACCCGAGCTTCGACCCTGGACGCAAGTTCTCCGCGCCTTACCTGTGGGGCACCACCGGGTTTTCCTATGACAGCGCCCGGGTGCCTGGCGGCAAACTCGACGACTCGTGGAAAGAGTTCTTCGAACCGCGCAAGGAATTGCAAGGCCAACTCGCCGCCCTCGACACCTCCAGCAGCGTGATCAACGCCGCCAGCCACTACCTGAACGTCGACGAGTGCAGCGAAAACCCGCAGGACGCCAAACGCATCCTCGAACTGCTGCAAAAGCAGAAACCCTTCCTGAAAATGTACAGCTCGGACAACACCGTCGACCGCATGGCCTCCGGTGAAGTGATCATGATGCAAAACTGGAACGGCTCCACCGCCCGAGCCACCTTGCAGAAGAGCACGATCAAGTACGTCTATCCGAAGGAAGGCCTGGCGATGTTCCAGGACAACTTCGCCGTGCCGAAAAGCGCACCGCATCCCGGCAACGCGAAAATCTTCATCGACTGGATGATGAAGCCGGAAAACGCCGCCGCCGTGTCCAACGCCATCGCCTACGCCAACGGCATTCAGAGCGACAAGTTGATCGACGCCAAATGGCGGGTCATGGACGCCATCAACATGCCCGACGAATTCGCCTCGCGCCTGCGTCCCGAGAAGGAATGCAGCAACAAGGCGCGGGAACTGCAGGACCGGATCTGGGCCAAGCTCAAGGGCTGATCGCCCGGTTTGAAACCGAGTCGCGGCCATCGCTGGCAAGCCAGCTCCCACAGGGTTTGAAGGTGTTCACACGTTTTGTGATCAATGCAAATCACTGTGGGAGCTGGCTTGCCAGCGATGAGGCCCGCGCAAACACCAAAGATTTTGAGGTACGCAATGACCCAACCTCGCTGGCTGCGCAACGTGCGGCCCTACGGTTCGACCGCCTTGGACCTGTTGATCGAAAACGGTCGGTTCAGCCAACGCCGCCCGGCCTCCTCCAGCGAACTGCTGGCGACCGACATCGATGGCCAGAACCAACTCCTGACCCCGGCACTGGTGGAAAGCCATGTGCACCTGGACAAAACCCTTTGGGGCCAACCCTGGCGTCCAAACAGCGCCGGTCCGACACTCAAGGACTACATCGCCAACGAACGGCGCATTCTGCGCGAGGTCACGACACCCATCGCGCAACGGGCCGGCGCGCTGCTGGAAAACTGCATCGCCCGTGGCTCGCTGACGATGCGCTGCCACGTCGACATCGACCCGGAGTTCGGTTTGCGTCACGTCGAGGCCATGCAGCAATTGCGCGAAAAATACCGTGACCTGATCGACCTGCAACTGGTGGTATTCCCGCAAACCGGCCTGATCAGCCGCCCCGGTACGGCCGAACTGATGCGCGAAGCCATGGCCCTCGGCGTGGAAAACGTCGGCGGGCTCGACCCGTGTGGCATTGACAATGATCCCGTCGCGCAACTGGATTTCGTGTTCAAGCTGGCCAGCGATTTTGACCGCGGCGTGGACATTCACCTGCACGACAAGGGCGAATTGGGCCTGTGGCAGATTGCACTGATCGCTGACTACACCGAGCGTTTCAACCGCCAGGGTCGAGTGATGATCAGCCACGCCTATTGCCTCGGCATGCTGCAGTGGAGTCAGGTCAAACCATTGGCCGAACGCTTGGCTGCCTTGCACATTTCACTGATGAGTTCGGCGCCTGCCGACTGCGCCGTGCCGCCGTTCCTTGCCTTGCGCGAAACCGGGGTGAATGTGTGCCTGGGGTCTGACGGCATCCGTGATGCCTGGTCGCCCATGGGTAATGGCGACATGCTCGAGCGCGCCATGTTGCTGGCGTTCCGTTTCGATTTGAACAAGGACGAAGAGTTGGCAGCGGCGTTTGAGGCCGCGACGGTCAATGGCGCCCAGGCGTTGGGCTGCGAAGCGAATCGCCTGGAGATCGGCCAGCCCGCGGACTTCCTGCTGATGCCGGTACAAACACTGGGTGAGGCGGTGGTTTCCCGGCCGCTGCGTCAGGTCTATCGCGCAGGTCGGTTGATCGCATCGGCTGGTCGCTTGCTGGAAAGCCGACTGTGAAACGCATCGGTTTACGAGCCGGTTGCGTGGTCGGCTTCGACGGTGTGCAGCATGTGCTGTGGCGCGACGGCGAAGTGGTCTTCAACGGGTCACGCATTGAGTTTGTCGGGCGCGGTTATGCTGGGCCGGTGGATCAATGGATCGACTACGGCAACGCACTGATCGGCCCCGGCTTCATTGATCTGGACGCCCTTGGTGATCTCGATTCCACGGTGTTGACGCTGGACAACGGCGAAGAGCGCGACATGGGTCGCATGTGGTCGGCAGAGTATCTGGCACACGGTCCGCGGGAGAGTTACAGCCTCGACGAAGAAGTGTCCAAGTATCGCTACGCCTTTACGCAACTGATCCGCAACGGCATCACCACCGCCATGCCGATCACCTCGATGTACTACCGCGAATGGGCGGAAACCTACGACGAGTTCGCGGCCGTGGCCGGTGTGGCGGCCGAGTTGGGCCTGCGTACTTACCTCGGTCCTTGCTACATGAGCGGGATGAGCTACTGGCAGGCCGACGGCACCCTGGCGCATCACTGGGATGAACCCCGGGGCATGGCCGGACTCGATGCGGCCGAGCGCTTTTTCGTGGATTTCGACGGCGCGAACGGCGGCCTGATTCGCGGTGCGCTACTGCCTGATCGCATCCAGACCTGCACGCCCACCCTGTTGCAACGCACCGCCGCGCTGAGTCGGGAGCTGAACGCGCCGATGCGCTTGCATTGCTGTCAGGGCCTCGGCGAAGTGGCCATGGTCGAGCAACTGCGCGGCACCTCGCCACTGGGCTGGTTGCAGCAACTGGACTTGCTGACCCCGCGCAGCCTGTTGCCCCACGGCATCTATACCCGCGGCGATGCAGACCTGCAGCAAGTGGTGGATGGCGGCGCCAGCCTGGTGCATTGCCCGGTGGTGTTTGCCCGGGATGGCGAGGCGCTGAATTCGTTCGGCCGCTATCGGGCCAAAGGCATCAACTTCGCGTTGGGCACCGATACCTGGCCGGCGGACTTGCTGGACAACATGCGTCAAGGCTTGAACATTGCGCGCCTGATGGAGGGCGGCAATCAACTGACCAGCGCGCTGGACCTGTACAACGCGGCGACCCTGGGCGGCGCCAAGGCACTGGGCCGCGACGATATCGGTCGCCTCGCGCCGGGCTGCAAGGCCGACATCACGGTGTTCAATCTGCGCGGAATGCACCTGGGGCCGTTATTCGATCCGCTGAAAAACCTGGTTCTGGCCGGGCGCGGTGACGACTGCATCGCCAGTTACATCGATGGCCGCTGCGTGATGCACGAAGGTCAGGTCCAAGGCGTCGACTACCCCGCCCTGCAACGCAAGGCCCAACGACAATTCGAAAAACTGATGCGCAGCCACAGCGATCGCGCCTTCGGTCAACCGGACTGGAAAGGTCTGTTCCAACCGGCCATCCCGTACGCCGACGACTACAGCGCACAGGCGCCACTGTGCGCCATTGACCCTCTTCTCTAGAGATTTCTGACTATGCAAAGCTTTGACTTCAGCCAACTGAGCCCACGGGACAAATACAAGATTCTGATCGGCAGTGTGGTGCCGCGCCCTATTGCGCTGGTCACCACGGTCGATGGCGAAGGCCGAGTCAATGCCGCGCCGTTCAGCTTTTTCAATGCACTTTCCGCCGACCCGCCGATCCTCGCCCTGGGCGTGGAAAACTATGGCGATCAAAGCCCCAAGGACACCACGCGCAACATCCAGCTCAACCAGGAGTTCACCGTGAACATCGTCAGCGATGCGCTGGTGGAGGCCATGAACGTTTGTGCCGTGCCTTTCGCTCCCGGCTTCGACGAACTGACCGCGGCCGGCCTCACCGCCATCCCCGGCACCACGGTCAAATGCCCGCGGATCGGTGAAGCCCCGGTAGCACTGGAATGTCGACGGATGATGGCGCTGTCCATCGGCCAATCCCGGGAAATCATCTTTGGTGAAGTGCTGATGGCCCATGTGCGGGACGAGCTGATCGACCCGAAAACCCTGTACATCGATCAACTGGGGCTCGATGCGATTGGCCGCATGGGCGGCCATGGTTATGCCCGTACGCGGGATTACTTCGACTTGCCGACACGGTCGTTGCAGGCCTGGACGGATGCACCGGGCGGCGGTGAGCGGTTTTGGCCGCAGGCTAAATAAAAATCATCAAAACCCGCTGTGGCGAGGGAGCTTGCTCCCGCCCGGCTGCGCAGCGGTCGTTGAATCATTGCGCGCGATGATTCTGGGTCCGCTTCGCGGCACAGCGGGAGCAAGCTCCCTCGCCACAAAAGTCAGTTCACCATGGGTTAGTGGAAATCCCGGCTGCGCACGCTGATGCCGTCCAGCAAGGAGCTCAGGTCACTCAAGCGCCCGGCAATCAGGTGTCGTACTTCGCCTTCGCGCTCCCAGCGGCCATCGACCTTGAGCAACTGCGAGCCGACCAACACCTTTCGTTGCCGGTCGGCCAGGTCGCGCCAGACCACCACATTGACGTTGCCAAACTCGTCTTCCAGGGTGACGAAGGTCACACCGCTGGCGGTGCCCGGGCGTTGTCGGCCGGTCACCAGCCCGGCAACGCTGACCGGGCGCCCGTGGTCGACCTCCAGCAGCTCCTTCGAACTGCGGCAGCGCCGGGCTTTCAACTCAGCGCGCAGCAACGCCAGCGGATGCGGACCGAGGGTGGTGCCGAGGCTGTTGTAATCGGCCCGCAGGTCTTCGCCGACCGTGGGTTTGGGCAGCACGATGGCGCCCTCTTCCTGGCTCGGCAGACCGGCAAACAACCCGAGTTGCCTTTGCACACCCGCAACCTCCCAGCGCGCCCGATGGCGATCACCGGCCAGCCCGCGCAATGCTCCGGCATCGGCCAGTTGCTCGCGGGCGCGGGCATCGAGTCGTGCCCGTTCGCCGAGGCCGGCGATGTCGGTAAACGCGCCTGTACAACGGGCCGCTTCAATACGCCGGGCATCGTCCTCGCGAAAGCCCTTGATCATCCGCAGGCCCATGCGAATCGCCGGTTGTGCGCCGGTGACCGGCTCCAGGCTGCAATCCCAGTCGCTGGCCCGCACGTCCACCGGACGAATCTGCAAGTGATGGCGACGCGCGTCCTGCAGAATCTGGTCCGGGCTGTAGAAACCCATGGGCCAACTGTTGATCAGCGCACAGGCGAATGCCGCCGGTTCGTGGCATTTCAGCCAGCAACTGGCATAGGTCAACAACGCAAAACTGGCGGCATGGGACTCGGGAAAACCGTAACTGCCGAAGCCTTTGATCTGCTCGAAAATCTGCGCGGCGAATTCAGCGCTGTAGCCGTTCTTTTTCATACCGGCTGCCAGCCGTTCCTTGTGCGGTTCAAGCCCGCCATGACGTTTCCAGGCAGCCATGGAACGGCGCAACTGGTCGGCCTCGCCGGGACTGTAGTCGGCGGCGACAATGGCGATCTGCATCACTTGTTCCTGGAACAGCGGTACGCCAAGGGTGCGCTTGAGCACGACTTCCAGTTCCGGCGACGGATAAACCTCCGGTTCTTCCTTGTTTCGCCGTCGCAGGTACGGGTGCACCATGCCGCCCTGGATCGGCCCGGGCCGCACGATTGCCACCTCGATCACCAAATCGTAAAACGTCTTCGGCCGCAGCCTCGGCAGCATCGACATCTGCGCCCTGGACTCGATCTGAAACACGCCGACCGTGTCGGCGCGACCGATCATTTCGTAGGTGGCCGCGTCTTCGGGCGGAATCGTCGCCAGGCTCAAGTCGAGGTTTCGGTGTCGACGCACCAGATCGAAACAGCGACGAATCGCGCTGAGCATGCCCAGCGCGAGAATGTCGACCTTGAGTAACCCCACCGCGTCGAGGTCGTCCTTGTCCCACTGGATGATGGTGCGCTCGGCCATGGCCGCATTTTCCACCGGGACCAGACTGTCCAGCGGCTGCTCGGAAATCACGAAGCCGCCGGGATGCTGGGACAGATGCCGGGGGAAGCCGATCAGTTGTCCCGTCAGGCTCAGCACCCGCCGCAGTATCGGGCTCTCGGGATCGAAACCGCTCTCGAGCAGGCGTTCCACGGGTGGGGTTTGATCGCTCCAGTGACCGCAGCAGTCGGCCAGGGCGTTGATCTGGTCCGCTGGCAAACCCAGCGCCTTGGCGACGTCGCGCACCGCGCCCGCCGCGTGGTAGGTGCTGACCACCGCCGTCAGCGCAGCACGGGCCCGGCCATAACGCTGGAACACGTACTGCAAGACTTCCTCGCGCCGCTCATGCTCGAAGTCGACATCAATGTCCGGGGGCTCGTTGCGCTCCCTGGAAATAAAGCGTTCGAACAACAACGTGGTGCGATCCGGATCTATTTCGGTGATGCCCAAGGCAAAACACACCGCCGAGTTAGCGGCAGAACCGCGTCCCTGGCAAAGAATCTGCTGCTCACGGGCGAAGCGCACGATGTCGTGGACGGTCAGAAAATAACTTTCGTAGCCCAGCTCGGCAATCAGCTCCAGTTCTTTGTCGATCTGCTTCAGCACTTCGATTTTCGGGCCTTTTGGCCAACGCCACGCGACTCCCTTTTCTGTGAGGTCCCGTAGCCACGACGCGGCCGAATGCCCTGCAGGCACCAGCTCCCGAGGATATTGATAACGCAACTGGCCGAGGTCGAACGAGCAGCGCCGGGCAATGGCCAGTGTTTCGTCGAGCAAGGCTGGCGGATACAGGCTGGTGAGAACCTCAAGGCTGCGCAGATGCCGTTCACCATTGGGATGCAGGCGCAACCCGGCATCGGCCACCGGCAGGTGATGGCGGATCGCGGTCATGGTGTCCTGCAAGGCCCGGCGCCCGCGTGCATGCATGTGCACATCGCCACAGGCCACCGCTGGAATCCGCAGTTCCCGGGCCAGGGCCAGCAGGTCGTTGAGACGGCGGACATCGTCCTGGCACCGATGCAACTGCACCGCCAGCCACAGCCGTTCTGCAAAGACCTGTTGCAGCCAGCGGCCCTGCTCCACGTCATTCACCGTGTCAGGCACCCACAGCACCAACAGCCCGGGCAATGGTTCGCTGAAATCCTCGCGTAATATCCGGTACTGGCCTTTCTGCGTACGGCGTCGGGCGCGGGTGATCAAACGGCACAGCGTCTGATAGCCCTCAAGGTTCTCCACCAGCAACACCAGTTTCGGGCCGTTTTCGATGCGGATTTCGCTGCCGATAATCAACGGCAACTCAACGGATTTCGCCGCTTGCCAGGCGCGGACGATCCCGGCCAGCGTGCATTCGTCGGTGATCGCCAAGGCTTGATAGCCCTGTTTTTTCGCCCGTTGAAACAGTTCAAGGGCACTCGAGGCACCGCGCTGGAAACTGAAGTTCGACAGGCAGTGCAGTTCGGCATACCCGGCACTCATGCGAACCAGCCTTGCAGCCACAACGGGCCATTCTCGCCCACCACACGGTAGGCCCAGCCCTGCTGACCGGCGCGGGTTTCGATCAGGTAGTAATCGCGGCGCACATCATCACCGTCCCACCAGCCGGACTCGATACGCTCTGGCCCCATGAGGATACGGGTCGAGCCTTCGTGCACCGTCAGCGGTTCGGTCAGCAGCCAGCCCGGACGCTGCACGATCGGGAATCCTGCGCAGGGCTGGCTGTCGGCACGGGCCTGCCACGCACACTCGGGGCGGTGATCGGCCTGAAAGCGCAAACCATGCACCGCCTCATCCCCCAACCGCGCACGCAGGCGTTCGCGCAGTTGCTCCCAGGGCAAGGATTGCTGCGGACGGTCGTCGAACAGTTCTTGAAACTGGGGCACGAAGGCCGGCAAGTCTTCGGCGCACAGGCGAAAACCGCGCACCGGGGCCTCGACCTGAACCTGCTCCAGCCGGCCCCGGGCCAATTCGAAAAGCATCGCCGGGTCGCGCTCGGCGCTGAGCAGGCCGACCTTGATCACCGTGTCCGGCAATCCGGCGTGTTCCAGGTGCAGGTCGAAACGCTGCACGCCGCTGTCGCGACCACAGAGAAACGCCGACAGGTCACCGGTCAATCGACGCAGCGGAAACAGCAAGGCCTGATGGGATTGCACATCGAAGTTGAGTTCGATGCGCACGTCGAAGCGATCCGGTGGCAAGTAGAACGCCAGGGCCAGCCGCCGCAACCCGAACAAAGTGTCGAGATGCCTGAGCACCTGGGCTTCGAAACGCCGGGCCAGGCTGTGCCGGGGCAAGGCCTGCACCTGACTCAGGGTGCGCAGCCCCATGCGCGACAACGCCGTGGCGACGCTGGCCTCAAGGCCGATGCGGTCGATGGGCATTTGTCCGAGGTGATACTGCAAGGCTTGATCATTGGCCACCACCAGACCGTCATAGGCATTGGCCAGCATTCGTGCCGCCACCGGGTTGGGCGCAGCGACAATGCGGTGACGAAAGCCCAGTTCGCCAAGCTCGTTGCGCAGGCGCGCCTCGAATTGCGGCCAGTCGCCGAACAGGCCCAGGCTGGATTCGATTTCAAACACCAGGGCCCGCGGATAATGGACGCTGACCTGGGAGCTGAACCGATAGGCCCAGGCCGCCAGAAACTGCTGCCAGTGCTCGATGTCGGCGACGTCGTATTCGGCCGTGGCAAAGCCCTTGCTCAGGGCCTGGGCGGCGCTCATGGACTGGCCGGGGCGCAGGCCCAGGGCGCGTGCCGGGCCGTTGACCGCTTGCAGCATCCGGCGCTGAGCCGGACCGGTCAGTAGCACCAGCGGTTCATCGGGATCGGTGCGCTGACGCAGTACTGCGTCCAGTGCCAATTGCGGGAAAAGGATACACACCCAGCGCATGGCAACCTCAATGCCCTACGGCGAAGGCAATCGGTGCCGACCGGGCCAGCCCGCCCCGACACTTGAGCACGCGCAATTGCGCCGGCCTGGCATCGATGGCGATGCGCAGCGCCGCCGGCGAAGGGTTGACCGCTTCATTGAGCGAACGGTAGGCGAATGCCAGGGTCTGGCCGGTTTCCGCCGCCACCTGCAAGCGACGCAAGGCGCGATCATCCGCCTTGTGCGGCCAGCACAGCACCGCACCGCAACTGCCCGAACGCAGGCATTGTTCCGCGGCCCACAGCGCATCGCGTTCACTGGCCTGGATGATCGACAACTGGCGCAGATCGACCCCGGCGCTCTGCCAGGCTTGCGGATATGGCACGTACGGCGGTGCCACCAGCACGATGCGCTCGCCAGCCGCCGACAATCGCGCCAGCGCCGGCCACACCAGTTGCAACTCACCGACACCCTGCCCGGCCAGCAGGATTTCGGTCAGCGCCGCCTCAGGCCAGCCACCGGTGGGCAGCGCCGCATCCAGCGCGGCATGCCCGGTGGGTTGTGGGCTGACGGCTGGCGGCGCAGGCCGGCCCTTCCACACCTGGCCGCCATTGAACAGCGTATCCAACGCAACGACGGCGCCCATCAGCCTTGCCTCACCAGGCCGCAGAACACGCCTTCGATGGCGAGGTCCCGGTCGGCTTCGACGATGATCGGCTGATAGGCCGGATTGCGCGGCAGCAACCGGACCGTGTCGCCGACCCGTTCGAAGCGCTTGATGGTGACTTCGCCGTCGAGGCGCGCCACGACGATCTGGCCGTTGACCGCCTCGGGGCTGCGGTGCACGCCCACCAGGTCGCCGTCGAGAATGCCGTCCTCGATCATCGAGTCGCCGCGCACCCGCAGCATGTAGTCCGGCACCCGGGAAAAGATCGCAGGATCGAGCAGCAAGCGGCTATGGATTTCGGCATCGGCGCCGATCGGCGCACCCGCCGCCACGCGACCGAGGACCGGGATATCCAGCAACTCGGGGCGCGGTGGCTGCCCGAGCAGGCGAATGCCCCGGGCCTGATTCGGGTTGACCTCGATAAACCCGGCTTCGGTGAGCGCCAGCACATGCTTGCGCGCCACGCTGCGGGAGGCGAAGCCGAACGCCTCGCTGATTTCAGCGAGGCTCGGGGACTGACCGTGCTCGGCGATGCGCTCGCGGATAAAGGTCAGGATGGCGGTACGGCGGGGAGTCAGAGTCGTCATGGAGTACATTTGTACTCTTTTGCCATTTTCCTGACAAGCACCGCCAGTCAGCTCAACCCACGGGACGCCAGAAACCCTGCGATGTAATCGATGAACGCCAGCACTTTGGCCGTCGCCCGCCGATGGCTCGGGTACACCGCCAGAATGTGCGGGCCGAAGCTGTCCGGGTCGATGTCGTAGTCGGCCATCAGCCGCACCAGTCGCCCGTCGGCGATGTACGGCGCGGCACTCCACAAGGGTGTGTGCAGCAAACCGCGCCCCGCCAGGGCATTGGCCAGCAGCAAGTCGTAATTGTCGCTGCGCAGGCGCGGTGCCAACGGTTGTGGCAAGCTCAGGCGCTGGCCATCGCGCTCGGCCCACCAGAATTCACGGCTGAGCAACGGATGGCGATACAGCAACCATTCGTGGTCATCAAGGGTCTGCGGGGTGACCGCCAGCCCCTTGCGTGCCAGATATTCCGGGCTGGCGCACAGCGCCAGGCGATTGCTGCCGACCACCCGCGCAATCAACCCCGGCAAGTCGTCATGCCCTTCGCGCAACGCCAGGTCGTAGCCGCTCTCCAGCAGATTGACGAACTCGTCGCACAGGTCCACTTGCAGGTTGATTTGCGGGTATTGCTCAAGAAAACCACCGCACACCTGATCGAGAAAAGCCTGCCCATAGGCCAGCGGTGCGGTGATTTTCAGGCTGCCGCGCAAACCATGCTGCAACTGCTCGATTTCCTCGCCGGCCTCGTCCAGTCGCTGCAACACCTGACGCGCAGTCTCCAGGTAGAGCCGCCCGGACTCCGTGAGCAAAATCCGTCGGGTGCTGCGCTCGAACAACCGTGCGCCCAGCTCCGCTTCCAGGTGATTGACGGCTTTGGTCAGGGCCGACGGGGTCTTGCCCAGTTGCTCGGCGGCGCGGCTGAAACTGCCCAGTTGCGCCGTGACCACAAACATTTTCAGTGCACCGAGCTTGTCCATATTTTTTCCAATCAGGCAAAAACGTTTTTCGTGAGTGAGGCGTTCTGCCGAGCGCAGCAAGCCACTAATCTGGCCATCAGACGCAATAACAAGGAAACATTCAATGAAAAGATTCATCCCGAATCTATTGATGGCCGCCATTAGTTTTGCCTCGTTGGAAGCCATGGCAGCGACTGACCTGGTGTTATTCAATGGCAAGATTTTCACCGCCGACCGCAATCAGCCCAAGGTCCAGGCGCTGGCGGTCCAGGACGGCAAAGTGCTGCAAGTGGGCAGCGATGCGCAGATCAAGGCGCTGATCGAGTCTGGAACACAGGTCATCGACCTGGACGGGAAAACACTGATGCCCGGCCTGATCGACACCCATTCCCATGCCATCTTCGGTGGCCTGGAAATGGTGTCGGCCAACATGGAAGACGAGGTCGTGGACCTTGACGAACTGGAGAAACGCCTGCGCGCCTGGCGTGACGACGGAAAAGCGCGGCACGGCGATGTGCTGAGCGTGGCCGGCATGAGTTCGGCGTACTGGGCGCAGTCGGAAGCGCTGGGCAAGAAGTTCAACAGTGGCGAATGGGCCGACGTGCCGGTGGTGTTTACCGGCAGCGACCACCATACGGCCTGGGCCAATGATGTAATGCTCAAGCGCGCCGGTGTCGATGCTGCGCTGATCAAGTCATTGCCGGCAGCTGAAGACGGCACCATCGGCAAACTCAAGGACGGCAGGCCCAACGGGTTTCTGGTAGATGCCGGCTGGGATCGGGTGGCCTCGAAAATACCGGCACCGAGCGCCGCCGACATGCTCAAGGCCGCGCAAACCGCCGTGAGCTACAACAACAGTCTGGGCATTACCGCGTGGATGGACCCGGCCGCCAACGCCGCGCCCGGCGAACCGATCTTCGCCCTCAAGCCGACGGAAAAAACCGTCGGTGTGCTGCCGGTGTACAAGGCACTGGCGCAAAGTGGCGCCATGACCGCCCACATTGCCGCGCTGCTGGTGGCCAATTCGAAAAGCGTGCCGGCCGATCTGGATACGCTGGACAAGGTCCGCCAGCAATTTCAGGGCATCCCCAACCTGACCTTGCCCGGGGTCAAGATCTTCGCCGACGGTGTGATCGAGTACCCGGCGCAGAGCGCGGCGATGATCGATCCCTACAGCAACTCGCACAAACAGGGCGAACTGCTGATCGATCCAAAGCATTTCGGCGAGCTGGTCAGTGCCATCGACCAGCGCGGCTGGCTGGTGCACATCCACGCCATCGGTGACCGTGCCGTGCGTGAATCACTGAACGGGATCGCCCAGGCGCGCAAGGACCGCCAAAGCGGCGTGACGCACTCGGTCACTCACCTGCAAATGGTCAACCCGAAGGAGTTCGCCCGGTTCAAGCCGCTCGACGTCATTGCCTCGATGCAACTGCTCTGGGCCGCCGCCGACGACTACACCACCGACATGATCAAGCCTTACGTCAGCGCCCAGGCATTCCGTTACCAATACCCGGCGCACTCGCTGCTCAAACAGGGCGCAATCATTTCCGGCGCCAGCGACTGGCCGGTGTCGTCGCCGAACCCGTTCAACGCCATGGCTCAGGCGATGACCCGGGTCGGCCCGCTGGGCGTGCTCAACGCCGATGAACGTATCGACCGCGAAACCATGTTCTACGCCTATACCCTCAACGCTGCGCGCACCATCGGCCTGGACAAGAACATCGGTTCGTTGAGCGCCGGCAAACAGGCCGACTTCATCGTCCTCGACCGCGACGTGTTCAGCGTCGATGACAAAGCCCTGCACGACACCCAAGTGCTGCAAACCTGGTTCGCCGGCCGTCAGGTCTACGCAGCGACCCTCTGATAAAAACCCGCAACCACTTCGCTGCCCGCCCCCGGTGTGTTCCCACCCGGGGCCTGGCGCAGCCTTGCCCGACATCTGCCCATAACAATCACAATAGCGGAATGCATCTTATGAAAGCCTTGACCCTGTTCGCCCTCGGTTCCTTGAGCCTGCTGCCCTTGAGCAGCCAGGCCATCCCCTTGAATGACGACTTCGCCCTGCTGCTGGACGTGACCCTGGCCAGCGACTACCGCACCCGCGGTATCTCGCAAACCCAGAATGACCCGGCCATTCAGGGTGCCATCACCCTGGCCCACAGCAGTGGCCTGTACCTCGGCGCATGGAGTTCAAACGTCGATTTCGGCGGTGGCCTGAAAACCCGGCAGGAAGTCGACTATTACGCCGGCTGGCTGTGGCAAGCCACTGAAGAAGTGAGCCTGGACGTCGGCTACCTGAAGTACACCTATCCCAGAGAAAGCCAGTTCAACCAGAGTGAGGCCTACGGCATTCTCAGCGTCTACGGGGTCAAGCTCGGAGCCTATTACTCCGCCGATGCGCCGGGAATCGACAGCGAGCAGAACTCGCTCTACAGCTATGTCGGCTACGAAACCGAGTTGCCCTACGATGTGGGTCTGAAACTGCGTTACGGCAACATGGACTTCAAGGACCCGCATCTCTACTCACGTTCGGGCGAAGCCGAAGATTCGTACCGTGAGTGGGAGGTCAAGCTGACCCACGAACTGGCCGGCGTGATGCTGGGCCTGAGCTACATCGACACCGACCTGTCGAAAAGCCAGTGCACCAGCAACTGGGGGTTCGATGACGTTTGCAGCGCCACTGTGGTGGCGAGCGTCAGCAATTCGTTCTGAGGCGCGCCCCACCTGCGAGCAAGGAGGCTCCGGGGTGTGATGGAGGCTGATCGGATGAGGGTTGCTTACACATCAGGATCACTGATTATCCGGCAACACGCTAACCTATAAGACCGTGTCGCGCTTGTGGCTCCCAAGGCGCACCATTAGATTAGCCAATGATGTCTGGCCTCCAAAATAAGTAGAAGGGATAAGCATGGCGCTTACTGACCAGTCCACCCGTATCCGTACCGGCGAAGAACTCGATGCCAGCCTGATCGATCCATACCTCAAGGCCCACATTCCGGGTCTGAGCGGCTTGCCGCAGATCAGCCAGTTCCCGGGCGGTGCGTCGAACCTTACCTATTTGCTGGAATACCCCGAACAGGAGTTTGTCCTGCGTCGGCCGCCGTTCGGCCACAAGGCCAAATCCGCCCATGACATGGGCCGCGAATTTCGCATCCTCAATCAATTGCGCGAGGGTTTTCCGTACTGCCCCAAAGCCTACGTGCATTGCACCGACGAATCGGTGATCGGTGCCGAGTTCTACGTGATGGAACGGGTCAACGGCATCATCCTGCGCTCGGAACTGCCAGCGGAACTAGGGCTCGATTCAGCGAAAACCGAAGCCCTGTGCAAGAGTTTCATCGACAAGTTCGTCGAACTGCACCAGGTCGACTACAACGCTTACGGCCTGGGTGACCTCGGCAAGCCCGAAGGTTACGTGGCACGGCAGATCAAAGGCTGGAGCGACCGCTACGAAAAAGCCCTGACTCCCGATGCCCCACAGTGGGACGTGGTCAAGGCCTGGCTCAACGACAAGATGCCCGCCGACCACCCGACGTCCAGCATCGTTCACAACGACTACCGTTTCGACAACGTCATCCTCGACCCGAACAATCCGATGCAGATCATCGGCGTGCTCGACTGGGAACTGACCACCCTCGGCGATCCCTTGATGGACCTGGGCAATACCCTCGCCTACTGGATCGAGGCCGACGACCCGGCGCCGGTGCAGATGATGCGCCGCCAGCCGAGCCACGCCCCGGGGATGCTGACCCGCCGCGAGTTCGTCGACTACTACGCCCAGCGATCCGGCATCCAGATCGACAATTTCGATTTCTACTACACCTACGGCCTGTTCCGCCTGGCCGGCATCGTGCAGCAGATCTACTACCGCTTCTACCATGGCCAGACCCAGGACAAGCGCTTCGCGCAGTTCATTCACATGAACAAACTGCTGGAGCAGATGAGCTTGCAGGTCATCCAGAAATCCAGCCTCTGATACCAACACGACCCGCAGGAGCCAGGCTTGCCGGCGAATCAGACACTGCGGTGTAGCGGTCATACCGCGTCATCGCTCTTCGTCAGCAAACCGCACCTACACCTATCAGGCCTATAACAAGGAAAACCCATGTCCAAGACTCAGTTGTTCGACCTCGACGGCAAGATCGCATTCGTCTCCGGCGCCAGCCGTGGCATCGGTGAGGCCATCGCCAAACTGCTGGCCCAGCAAGGTGCCCACGTGATCGTCTCGAGCCGCAAGCTCGAGGGTTGCCAGCACGTGGCCGACTCGATAATTACCGCCGGTGGAAAAGCCACCGCCATCGCCTGCCACATCGGCGAAATGGAACAGATCAGCCAGGTGTTCGCCGGGATCAAGGAACAGTTTGGTCGCCTGGACATTCTGGTCAACAACGCCGCCACCAACCCGCAATTCTGCAACGTACTGGATACCGACCTCGGCGCCTTCCAGAAAACCGTCGACGTGAATATCCGCGGCTATTTCTTCATGTCGGTCGAAGCCGGCAAGCTGATGCGCGAAAACGGTGGCGGCAGCATCATCAACGTGGCCTCGATCAACGGCGTTTCGCCGGGAATCTTCCAGGGCATTTATTCGGTGACCAAAGCGGCGGTCATCAACATGACCAAGGTTTTCGCCAAGGAATGTGCGCAGTTCGGCATCCGCTGCAACGCCCTGCTGCCAGGTCTGACCGATACCAAGTTCGCTTCGGCACTGGTCAAGAACGAGGCGATCCTGAACACCGCGTTGCAGCAGATCCCTTTGAAACGCGTGGCGGACCCGAGCGAAATGGCCGGCGCGGTGCTGTACCTGGCCAGCGACGCCTCCAGCTACACCACAGGTGTTTCGCTGAACGTGGACGGCGGTTTCCTGTCCTGATCCCTGATCCACACAAATCCCTGTAGGCGCAAAGCTTGCTCCTGCAGGGTTTGTGTATTTCTGCTTACTGGGTGATGCAGCGGGTGGTCGTGGTGACTCGGGTCACCTCGCCGTTTTCGTCACGCACATCGCCCAGGACGTCGGTTTTATCCAGGGTCTGGCAAGTACGTTCAGGCGGTGGGGGTGGAGTGACAGGTGGGGGTGGTGGCGGACTGGCACAACCACCGAGGATCGCTGCGCAAAATGCCAACGACAAAGGTGTACAAACGCGTTTCCCAAGATTTTTCATAGGTTGACCCGCGATAAGTGATCGACACCTTTTTGTGACAACAAAACCCGCGCGCAAAATCCACGGACCTGTCACAAAAAAAATTACTCGCGTATCACTTATAGCCCAATCATGAGCAAGGCCATGAAAACCTGGCAGTTCTTACATCACCGAATCGGAGCGATGCAAGGTGTTGCTCTGCAATTCATAACGCAATTCTTCAATCAGGGCTGCCGCGGCTTCGGCGGTTTGCAACGTGGCCATGTTCAAGCCACTGACCACCAGGTCCACCTGCCCGGAAAGAGGATGGTAGAGCTTGACCGTCAATGAATGGTCGCCGCTGATGCTGCACTCACAGGCCAGCGGTGAAAAACTCTGTTCGATCAGGGTCCGCAACTGGGCCAGCGTAATCATTGCGGTGGGCCCTGGCGGCATATTCCGTGGTATTGCAGGTTCATGAGGCCGTTCCTTTAGCGGTTTCGTGGGGACAGACAAGCGATCAGCAGACGCCTGCCCTGCACTACCAGCCTAAAAGCCGCTACACCGAGCCAACACATTAATTTGCACCCGGTGCATTAGTGCATTTGCACCTTAACGTTGCCCCTTGTTTCGCCCCGCGCCTGCAAACAATCCTCGCTCGCGTGCCCAGACAATCGCTTCACTGCGGCTGTGAACATCCAGTTTGGAGTACACCGTCGCCACGTGATTACGTACGGTATTGGGTGCCAGTTTCAAGCGTGCGGCGATTTCCTTGTCGGCCAGGCCTTCGCAGATCAGGCCCAATACATCACGCTCGCGCGCGGTCAGATCGGTGAAGGAAACGTCGGGCAATCGTGGTGAGTTGACGCTCTTCACGTTGGCCAGCTTTTCAATCAGCGTGCGGCTGAACCACGAAGCGTCTTTCATCACTTCTTCGATAGCCGACACCAGTTCCAGCTCGGTGCGTTTGCGCTCGGTGATGTCCATCAGCACCAGCAGGTAGCACGGGCTGTCCTGAATGTTCACGGTGTCGGCTGACACTGCGCAATCAATCAGGCCGCTGTCTTTGCTGCGCACGCGAACATCGACGCGATCCAGCCTGCCGGTTTTCTCCAGTGCCGCGAACAGCCGCGCACGGGCGCTCTTGTCATCGAAGAAATCAATGTGCGCAATACTCTCGCCCAGGACCTCTTCGCTGGGGTAACCGAGGGTGTCGAGAAACGCTTCGTTGACATCGAGCACTACCTGATCCCCCGCACCGCACAGCAGAATCGGCACCGGGGACAAGCGAAAGGCTTTGGCGAAACGCTCCTCGCTCTGGCGCAAGGCGACTTCAGCCTTGTGCCGCGGCTCCATGTCGACGAACGAAAACAACATGCAAGGCTCATCGTTAAGTTCCAGGGGTTGGCCGGCAACGATCACCTGCTTGCCAGTACCGTCAGCCATGCGCAATTCAGCCTGCATTTGCGGGATGGTGGTCCCTTCGAGCAAGCGCTGCTTGGCCAATTCCTTGTTTTCGGCCTGCTCGAGCACGTCCAACTCGTAGGTGGACGTGCCGATCACCTGGTCGCGGGCAAAACCGGTCATTTCAAGGAAGCCGGGGTTGACCTTGATGTAGCGCAAATCACTGAGGCGACAGATCACAGCGGGCGCGGGGTTGGCAGCGAAGGTTTTTTCGAAACGCTGCTCGGCGCTGGCCCAGTCGGTGACGTCGTCCATGATCAACACCAGGGATTCCGGCTCGTTTCGGCTATCGGCCAAAACGATGCTGCGTACTTTGTGGACCCACGAGCGCTCGTCTTTGTCCGCCGTGGAGCTGACTTCCACCTGCACATCGCTGAACGTCTCGCCCCGCGCAACGCGGTTGATCGGGTAGCTGTCGACCGGCACCTCATGATTGTTGCGATAGCGCAGGGAGAATCGCTTGGCGTAGGCCTTGGCGTTGTTTCCCAGATCGCTGACCTGTTCGACGCCGTGCATGGCCAGCGCGGCGTCATTGGCCCAGAGAATAGTCTGGTCGGGGTCGAGCAGGATGACCCCGTCAGACAGGCCGGCGATGATCTGCTGCAACTGGCGGCGATTGGTTTCGGTGGCGAGGACGTCCTGGCTCATTGTGGCTCCACACGTGTAATGACCCTGTGAAGACTACGACCGCAGGTGTATCTGATCGTGCGAAGAACCTGTGGGAGCCAGCCTGCTGGCGATGGACTTCAACGATAACGCGCCCTGTCTGAATGATCGCAGTGTCCGGACGTTCTTCGCCAGCAGGCTGGCTCCCACAGGGGTTGAGGCACATCCGGAAGAGATTAGCCCCACAAAGGTTTGGGTTAAACCGTTCGATCTTGCAACACCAACTCGCGCAACGTATCGAGGAACAGCTTGAGCACCGGCGAATCATCATCTGCGCGGTAAGTGGCGTACAGCGGCACTTCCGGCAATGCCGGGGTCAGGCGTCGGAACACCAGGCCCGCCGGCGCCAGTTGCTCAATGGACGCCGGCAGCAACGCCACGCCGAACCCGGCACGCACCAGGCTGAGCAAGGTTTGCACCTCGATCACCTGCTGGCGGATCTGCGGGGTAAACCCGGACTGGAGGCAGCACTGGAACAGAAAATCGGCGAACCGCGACTGCTTCAGTTCCAGGGCCACGAATGGCTCCTGAGCCAGATCCGCAGGCGCCAGGGTTTCCCGCGTCGCCAGTGGATGATCGATTGGCATGACCACCCGGATCGGCTCGTAGATCAGCAGTTCGTTGCGCAACTGCGGATCGTCATAGCCGACCCGGAACACACAGGCATCGATGCGCTTCTCCTTCAACGCCTTGACCTGCGCCGCCGGGGTCATTTCGTGCAATCGCCAGTTGACCTGCGGATAACGCTCACGAAACAGATGCAAGGCCCGCGGCAGCACACCGACCATCACCGAGCTGATCATGCCGATTTCCAGCTCGCCCAACTGGCCGCGGCCGGTCTGGCGGGTCAGGTCCAGTGCGCGGTTGAGCTGTTCGAACACCAGCGGTGCCTGTTCCTTGAGCATCTGCCCGGCGGCGGTCAGTTCAACGCGGTGATGGCTGCGCTCGAACAACGGCGTGCCCAACTCCTCTTCCAGCAAGCGAATCTGTTGGCTCAGTGGTGGCTGGCAGATGTGCAGCCGAGTGGCGGCGCGACCGAAGTGCAACTCTTCGGCCAGCGCCATGAAGTACCGCAGCAAGCGCAGGTCCATGCCGTTTACCCCAGGTTCAGCGGTGTCGAGCGTTGACGCACCCCGGTCAGACTGAACAAGGCATTGGCGATGGCCGGGGCCACCGCCGGGCTGCCCAGCTCACCGACACCACCGGGTTTGCCCGGTTCGCCGTCGAAGATCAGGATGTCCACCGCGGGCATGTCCGACATGCGCGTCACCCGATAATCATGGAAATTACTCTGCAACACCCTGCCCTGTTTGATGTCCAGTCGATCGAACAGTGCATGGCCGAGGCCCCACATCAAGCCGCCATAAATCTGCTCTTCGACACCACCGGGCGACACCGCCAAGCCGCAATCGACCACGCACGTGAGCTTGTCGACGTTGATTGCGCCGTCCTTTTTCGACAGGCGCGCGACCACCGCGATGAAACTGGTGTAGCCCTGATGGGTAGCGATCCCGAGCGCCGTCCCCTCCGGCAGTGGCTGGCCCCAACCGGCACGTTCGGCAGCGCTTTTCAGCACGGCGACATGCCGTGGCCGCTCGTGCATATGGGCCAGGCGAAAGGCCAAGGGGTCTTGCCCGGCGCCATCGGCCAGTTCATCCATGAAGCTTTCCACGGCAAACACATTGGGGATGAAACTCACCGAGCGATACCAACCGCTGGGCACATTGCTTTCATGTTTGACCCAGATCAGGTCCAGATTGGCCGGACGATAGGCGAAATCCCAGGCCGTGATGGCTTCGGTGGTGCTGTAATCCATTTTGTCCGGACGCTCGAAATAACCCGGCTCCCATTGTTCCGGCGAGGCCGGCGACACCGCGTTGAGCTGCAACGCGGTCAGGCGCCCCTGTTTATCGAGTGCGCCCTTGACGCGGTGCAGCGTCGCCGGATGCATGAACAACGAGCGCATTTCATCTTCGCGGCTGTTCATCAGCTTCACCGGTACTTTGGCCTGCTGCGCCAGATAAGCCACCTCAAACAACCAATACTTGGCTTCTCGCGCACCAAAACTGCCGCCGGACACCATTTCGTTGATGATCACCTTGTCCTTGGCGATTCTGCACACCTTTTGCGCTGCCTCCAGCGCCGATGACGGCACCTGCACCCCGCCCCAATAAGTGATGGCATTGTCCTTGACCTGCGCTGTGATGCAGATCGGCTCCAGCGGGTTCTGCACTTTGTACGGCATGCGGTAATCGGCTTCGAGCAGCTTCAACGCGACCGGCCATTGCGCGCCTACATCGCCCGCCGCCATGGCGGAGACCCGTTGCGCGCCTTTGTCATCCAGCGCTGCGGACTGGGCCTTGACCAGTTCGTCGCTGTCGAAACCGGCCAATGGCGATTCGCTCCATTGCACCTTGAGCAATGCCCGGCCCTGATGCGCCGCCCAGTAGTTGTCGGCCAGCACCGCGACGCCTTCCACGTTGCCACCGAGCACGTCAGGCCGCCCCGGGACGGCAATCACTTGGCGCACACCGGGCACTTGCAAGGTCGCGGCGGCATCCACCGACAACACCTTTGCACCGATCACCGGCGTGCGTTGGATGACTGCGACCAACATGTCCGGCAGCTCTACATCGATGCTGTACTTGAAGCGCCCGCAAACCTTGGCCTGGGCGTCGCGCTTATGCCGAAGCTTGCCGATGTAGCGAAACTGCGCCGGATCCTTGAGCGTGACCTGGGCCGGTGCCGGCAGTTCGGCGGCAACGTCCACCAGTTCAGCGTAAGCGAGACTGCGCTGGCTCGCGCCATGCACCACGCGCCCTTCAACGGTGCTGCAACTGTCGGGGCTGACTTTCCATTGCCTCGCTGCCGCCGTGATCAGCAACGCCCGGGCCGTGGCGCCAGCCATGCGCAAGCGGTCGTACTCCAGCGACACACTGGTACTGCCGCCCGTGGAGAAGACTTTCCAGACCGGATGAATGTAGGTGTCGAAAAACGGATCTTCGGGCGAGATCACCTGCACAGTCATCGGGTTGACATCCAGTTCCTCGGCCACGCAAGCCGCCAGAGCCGTGTGCGTTCCGGTGCCGGAATCGTGCTTGTGCACCACCAGTTTCACCGTGCCGTCGGGCAGGATGCGCACCCAGGCATTGGGTTCGAACGTTCCCGTCGGCGTCGGAGCTTTGGGGTCAGTCGCGCCCAGGCTCGATGGCAGATAAAACGCGATGGCCAGACCGCCGGTAGCGGTCGCGGCTTGCTTGAGAAACACGCGCCGCGAAAGATTCACTTGGGAGATCGTCATCACGCCTCCTTCGACGCGGACGCCGCGCGCTTGATCGCTTTGTTGATGCGTCCGTAAGTGCCGCAGCGGCACAGATTGCCGGACATGGCATTGCGAATCGAATCGTCGGTGACCGCAGCGCCAGTGTTGAGCAGCGCGGCGGCGGACATGATCTGCCCGGATTGACAGTAGCCGCATTGCGGGACATCTTCGGCAACCCACGCCAGTTGCAACGGATGCTCTTGTGTCGCTGACAGGCCTTCGATGGTGGTGATGCTGTGGCCCGCCACGGCGGCGACCGGCAACTGACAGGATCGCACCGCGACACCGTCCAGGTGCACGGTGCAGGCACCGCACAGGCCCATGCCGCAACCGAACTTGGTGCCGGTGAGTTTCAAGTGGTCACGCAACACCCATAACAAGGGCATGGAGGGCGATGTCTCAACCAGCTCGTGTCGTTCGCCGTTTACCGAGAATTCGATCATTGTCAGGCTCCAAGAGAGCGGCCCGTCTTTGTGCAGGCCTGGTGATCGATTATTGGAAGCCTTGTGAAAACCGGGCCAGCGACGATTTCTGCCATCCTGTGTAAGTAGGACTAACAGCATGTACAAGCGATACCCGTCGGTGCAGTCCATGAGCGCATTCATCCAGGCGGCGCGCAGCGGCAGTTTCTCCAGCGCGGCGCGCAAACTCGACCTGACTCACAGCGCCATCAGCCAGCAGATTCGCGCCCTTGAGGACTTCATCGGCCAGCCGCTGTTCGTGCGCGAAGGTGGCGGCAGTAACCTGACCGATGCCGGGCAATTGTTCGCCAGTGTGTTGTCCGACGGATTGGCGCAGATCGACCGGGCGCTGTCTTCGGTGAAAAACCGCAGCGTGACCCAACGGCTGACCCTGGATGTCGACAGTGAACTGGCCCAGAGCTGGCTCAATCCGCGCTTGCCGCAATTGCTGGGTCTGTTGCCCGATCATGAGGTGGTGCTGTTGTCGATGCCACGCTCGGACCGCAGCGCGTTCGAGCGCGTCGACCTCGCCTTGCGTTACGGTTATGGCGATTGGGAAGACTGCGAGATGACGCAGATCTGCGGTGATCGGGTGATGGCGGTGGCTTCGCCCGAGCTACTGGAGCGCTATGGTTTGCAGTTGCCGTTGAGTCCGGCGCAGATCCTTGAATTGCCTTTGCTGGGTTACACGCGGCGCTCCTGGATACCATGGCTGGATGCGGCGGGCATGCCTCCCGTTGAGCCTCCTGCGCGGGTGGTCTTTGATAACGCGGCGAACCTGATTGCCGCCGCCGAAGCCGGGGTCGGTGCCGGGCTGGTGCGAGGTCTGCTGGCCGCGGATGCGTTGCGCAGCGGACGGCTGGTGGCGCTGAACGACGCGCAGATTGCGGCGCATTACAACCTGTATGCAGTGTGGCCGCGTGGGCAGGCCGAGCGGGTGGCGCCGGTGGTTGAGGCGGTCAGGCAGCTGGCCTTGCTTACACAACACTGACGCCATCGCTGGCAAGCCAGCTCCCACAGTGACCGAGCTGGCAATCCAATCTCTGTCACACCACAAAACCTGTGGCAGCTGGCAATCCAATCTCTGTCACACCACAAAATCTGTGGGAGCTGGCAATCCAATCTCTGTCACACCTCAAAATCTGTGGCAGCTGGCAAATCCAATCTCTGTCACACCTCAAAACCTGTGGCAGCTGGCAATCCAATCTTTGTCACACCACAAAACCTGTGGCAGCTGGCAATCCAATCTCTGTCACACCTCAAAACCTGTGGGAGCTGGCAATCCAATCTCTGTCACACCTCAAAACTGTGGGAGCTGGCAAATCCAATCTCTGTCACACCTCAAAACTGTGGGAGCTGGCAAATCCAATCTCTGTCACACCAGAAAACCTGTGGGAGCTGGCTTGCCAGCGATGAGGCCCGCCGGGTCGATACAAAGCCATATCGAACGCATATCAAACCCCCGCCCAATTAATATTGTACGAACCCGACACCCCCTTCCAATACTTCCCCCCAAGCAGCCAGCGTCCCGAGCCGGATGCGACCAGGCGAGGGAATGCGTGAGTCTTTGCGCATAGAAATGGCCGATTGCCCGGGACGTGGCTGCTGTGAACCGCAAGGTTCCCTTCCCCGCTATCAGGAGATCGACTTCAATGATCATCGATATCAGCTGCTATCCCACCGATCTGGTGGACCTCGCCTGGAGGCATGACGGTGACCCGTTCACCGGCGAGCGTCTGCTGGAGATGATGGATGGCCCGTACATGGTCAACGGCAAGCCTCGCCGCATCGACAAAGCCTTCATCCAGCCACCGCAGGGCAACACCATCTACACCTGGACCGACGGCGACCTCAGCGGCCGCGAGTCCATCGACGCGTACATGGCCTACACACTGAAAATGGTCCAGACCTACCCGGACCGCTTCATCGGCTGCTTCGTCTACAACCCGCGCTGCGGCGTGGAAAACGGCGTCGAGGCGATCGAACGCTACGTCAAGGAACACGGTTTCAAGATGGTCCAGATGCAGGCCAACATGCATGCCTACCGCCCGGACCGTGCGCTGGACTGGGTGCGCCCGGCCTTCGAGAAATGCGCCGAGCTGGGCATCCCGGTCAAGCTGCACACCGGCGACGGGCCTTACAGCATCCCCTCGGAATGGGTGCCGATGATCAAGGAGTTCCCCAACGTCGATTTCATCATGGCGCACTTTGGCGTGCAGACCGGTGGCGTCTACGTGTTCGAACCGATGCAATGGGCGATGGAGCTGCCCAATGTCTACTGCGAATCGGGCTGGTGCCTGCAATCACGGATCGTCGAATTCGCCAAGGTCCTGCCGACCCACAAGATTCTGTTCGGCACCGACACCCCGCCGAACGAACCGGGCATGTGGCTGCGCCTGCTCGAAGTGTTGTGCCACGAGCCGCCGCAGGGCCTGAACCTCGACGAGGACACCCTGGAAGAATACCTGGGCAACAACACTGCCCGGATGATCGGCCTCGAACCGACCCCGCCGCCACGCTCGGTCAGCGAAGCACAGGCGCAACTCAAGCGTCCCGTCACCACGCAACTGGCCAGGAGCTGAACCGATGATTATCGATACCCATCTGCACCCCACCAACCTGGTCGACGAGGCCTGGCGCCACACCGGCGAACCGTTCACCGGCGAGCGCATGCTCAAGCTGATGGACGGCCCTTACATGATCAATGGCAAACCGCGCCGTATCGACATGGGATTCATCCAGCCGCCACCGGGCAACACCGGTTATCGCGACGGTAACCGTCGGGGCCGCGAGGGCGTGCGCGATTACATGTCGTACGTCGCTGAGTTGTGCGTGAAGTACCCGGACCGCTTCATCGGCAACTTCAACTTCAACCCGCGCTGGGGACCGGAAAACGGCGCGGCGGAGCTGGAATTCCATATCAAGGAATACGGCTTCAAGATGCTCAAGCTGCACGCCAACATGCACGGCTATCGCCCGGACCGGGCGCTGGACTGGCTGCGTCCGGCCATGAAAGTCTGCGCCAAGTACAACATCGTGGTGCTGATCCACACCGGTGACGGGCCGTACACCATTCCGACGATGTTCTACCCGATCATCCGTGAGTTCCCGATGGTCAACTTCATCATCGGCCACTTCGGCATCCAGACCGGCGGCAACTACTCATTCGAGGCGTTCTGGATGGCCATGGACACGCCAAACGTCTACTGCGAATCCGGCTGGTGTTTCCAGTCGCGGATCGTCGAGTTCGCCAAGGACCTGCCACGCAACAAGATCGTGTTCGGCACCGATTCGCCGCCGAACGAACCGGGCATGTGGCTGCGCGAACTGGAAGTGTTGTGCTCACCCGCACCGCAAGGCCTGGGCATCGACGAGGACCACCTTGAGGATTACCTGGGCAACAACATCGCCCGGCTGTGCGGCATCGAACCGACGCCGCCGCCCAAGGACCTGATCGAGGCGGACATTCGTCTGACCACGACGTACCTCTAACCCGCAAAACCTGTAGGAGCGAGCCTGCTCGCGATGGAGGTCAACGATGACGCCGTGCTGTCTGGAATCCCGCGTTGTCTTTAAAACCATCGCGAGCAAGGCTCGCGCCTACATGGAGGTGAAACCATGACCCTCTCGACGCTCGGCGATACCCAGGATTTTCACGACTTTCTAGATGCCTATCGCCGGCAGTACCCGGACGATGTGCTGGCCGTCCAACATTGCCTTTCTGCCGATCAGGACGTCACCGCCCTGGTCGATGCCTTGACCTCACAAGGTCGCGATCCCCTGCTGATTTGCGAAAAAGTCGGCAACTTCGGCGCCCCCGTGGTCACCAACCTGTTCGCTTCCCGCAGCCGAATCGCCCGGATGTTCGGCGTTGCCCCGGCGCAACTGCACGAAACTTTCCAGCAACGCGCCAATAACCCCATCGCCCCGCGCTACGTGGAAAGCGGCCCAGTGTTGGATGAAATCTTCGAAGGCGAAGCCGTGGACCTGGCATTGCTGCCGATGCTCAAGCATTTCGCCAGTGACCGCGGGCCATACATCACCAACGCGATCATCATCGCCGAAGACCCGCTCACCGGCATCGCCAACATGAGCTATCACCGCTCGATGCGCCATGCCCGGCAGACCCTCGCCACCAGCCTGCATTCGCGCGGCCACTTGTGGCGCATGCTGCAAACCGCCCGCGAGCGTGGCGAAGAATTGCGCGTGGCCATGGTGGTCGGTGCGCACCCGTTGTTCATGCTCGCCGCTGCCGCACGCTTGCCCTTCGGCAGCGATGAGCGCGCAGTGGCCGGGGGCTTGTTCGGTGCGCCGCTGGAGCTGGTGAAAACCCCGCGCTATGGCATCGGCGTGCCGGCGTACGCGGAATTCGTCCTGGAAGGCGCCATTGACCCGGCGGCCTATGCCGAAGAAGGTCCGTTCGGTGAATTCAGCGGCTATTCCTCGGATCGCTCGACCAACAATGTGCTGCGGGTCGACACCCTGATGCGGCGCAAGGACGCCTGGTTGGTGGATGTGGTCGGTGGTCGTTATGCCGAGCACCTGACCCTGGCGCGACTGCCAAGGGAAGCGGAGATGAGTGAAAAGCTCAAGGCCCGTTTCCCCGCCGTGACGGCCGTGCATTACCCGAATTCCGGCACGCATTTTCACTGCTACGTGGCGCTGGACCAGAGCCGTGACGGCGAGGCACGGCAGATCATGCTGGCGTTACTCGGCTGGGACCCGTATCTGAAAACCGTGATCGCGGTGGACAGCGATATCGACATCAGCGACGACAGCCAGGTGCTGTGGGCGCTGGCCACCCACTTCCAGCCGCACCAGGACCTGTTCGTCATCGACGGTTTGCCCGGCAGCCCGCTGGACCCTTCCTCCTCGGTCAACGGCACCACCTCGCGCATGGGCCTGGACGCTACGCGCGGTTCAGGATTCGACGGGATCAAGGCGCAGCTCGACCGGGATGTGCTGGAGCGCGCGCGCAATCTGCTCAGGAGCTTTGCGTCATGAATCGCCAGCGCATGGTGGTGGGCATCAGCGGTGCATCGGGTTTCATCTATGGCGTGCGCCTGCTGCAATTGCTCGCCGAACTGGGCATCGAAAGCCACTTGATCATCAGCCGCGCGGCGCTGCTGACCATGGCCCACGAAACCGACTACAAGCTGGCCGACGTCACCGCGCTGGCCAGCCACTACCACCGCGCTGACGATGTGGCCGCCGGGATCGCCAGCGGTTCGTTCCGCTGCCTGGGCATGGTCGTTGCGCCGTGTTCCATGCGCACCCTGGCGGAAATCGCCACCGGCACTTCATCGGGCCTGATCGGTCGCGCGGCCGACGTCACACTCAAGGAGCGCCGCACGCTGGTGTTGATGGCCCGGGAGACACCGCTGACCCTCGCCCATCTGCGCAACATGACCGCCGTGACCGAAATGGGCGGCATCATCGCCCCGCCCGTCCCGGCCTTCTACGCCCGCCCGCAAGACCTTGCGCAAATGGTCGATCACAGCCTCGGCCGGGTCCTCGATCTGTTTGGCCTCGATGCGGGCACTGCGATGCGCTGGGGCGAACACACAAAACCCTGTGGGAGCGAGCTTGCTCGCGATAGCGGTAGATCAGTTGCCATCTCTGCTGAATGAAATACCGCAATCGCTGGCAAGCCAGCTCCCACAGTGGATCGCATTCCGACAAATAACACAGGCAAGGAGCATCACATGAACACGCCCTTCAACGCCCCGACCCCGAACACCAAAATCCCGGTGACCATCCTCACCGGGTTCCTCGGCGCCGGCAAAACCACCCTGCTCAACTACATCCTTAAAGAGAACCATGGCCGAAAAATCGCCGTGATCGAAAACGAATTCGGCGAAGTCGGCATCGACGGTGATTTGGTGCTCAGCTCCGAAACCGAAGAAATCTACGAGATGGTCAACGGCTGCGTGTGCTGCACCGCCGAAGTCCGCGAGGATCTGGTGCGCATCGTCCGCGAACTGGTGGCGCGCCCGGTGCGGCTAGATCACATCCTGATCGAAACCAGTGGCCTGGCTGACCCCTACCCGGTCGCCCAGAGTTTCTTCATCAACGACCCGATTGCCGATGAAGTCGAACTCGACGCCATCGTCACCATGGTCGACGCCAAGCACATCGCCCAGCACCTGGAAGACCTGCAACTCGATGGCGTGGACAATCAGGCGGTGGACCAGATTGTCTGCGCCGACCGTATTGTCATCAACAAGGTCGACCTGGTCAGCGCCGCCGAAGTGGCGTCCCTGAGCGACAAGATCCGCGGCCTCAACGCCACGGCGGATCTGGTGACTTGCAGCTACGCCGAAATCGACTTGACCAGGATCCTAGGCATCGGCGCCTTCGAGTCCACGCAAAAACTCATGGAAATCGGCGCCGAGCACGATCATCACGCCGATGAGCACCATCACGATCATGACGATCTGGATCATGACCACGACCCAAGCGTGTCGTCGGTAGGCATTGCCGTGGACGCTGCGGTCAACCTCGGCGACTTTCACCGCTGGATCACGCAGTTGCGCACCGAGCAGGCCGACAACCTGTACCGCATGAAGGGTGTGCTGGCGGTCGCCGATCAGGATCAGCGTTATGTGCTGCAGGGCGTGCACAGCCTCGTCGAGTTCCGCGCATCAACCCTGTGGGGCAGCGAACCGCGCTCCAGCAAGATCGTGTTCATCGGCCGCGACCTGGACCGCGCAGCGTTGAACCAGGGCTTTGCCGCCTGCCTGGCAGGCTGAACGAAGGCATCGGAGCCGGTGGATGGCGGTTCCGGGGCACACGAATGACTGATGTCAGTCCGAAAGAACGCCGCAAAACCTGTGGGAGCTGGCTTGCCAGCGATGAGGGCAGGACAGTCACTTTCTTTTCGACTATCAGACCGCTATCGCTGGCAAGCCAGCTCCCACAGTGATCGATGGCGTTCCCGCAATTGGCATCAGAACGAATACCCCTCTCTACAGCATAAAAACAGCAAGAGGTGTTTCCCCATGTCGTCAGCCACTACCCCTGCAAAACCCGTCACCCTCCATCCCGTCGACCAGGTGTTATCGGTACGACAAATGCTCACCCTCGGCCTGCAACACATGGCCGTCTCGTACATCGGCGCCATCGCCGTGCCGTTGATTGTCGCCAGCGCCTTGAAGATGTCACAGGCCGACACCGTGGTGTTGATCAGCACCACGCTGTTCTGTTCCGGCATCGCCACCCTCCTGCAAACCGTCGGTTTCTGGAAATTCGGCGTGCGCCTGCCGATCCTCCAGGGCGTGGCCTTCAGTAGCGTCGGCCCCGTCATCGCCATCGGCAGCAACCCGGAGGTCGGTTTCGCCGGGGTTTGCGGGGCGGTGATCGGCGCGGGGATTTTCACCATGCTCGCCGCGCCGTTCGTGGGACGCTTGCGGCGGTTCTTTCCGCCGGTAGTCACCGGGTGCATTGTCACGGTGATCGGCTTGCAGCTGTTTCCGATTGCCTATGAGTGGGTCGGCGGCGGGCGTCATGCCGCTGATTTCGGCGCACCGGCCTACCTTGCGGTGGCAGCGGTGGTGTTGCTCACCATCCTGCTGGTCAACCGCTATGGCAGCCCGATGCTGCGCAACATGGCGGTGCTGGTGGGCATGCTGGTGGGTGCGGGGCTCGCCTATGGGCTGGGCATGGGCAGCTTTCACAGCGTGCAGGAATCCCCCTGGCTGACCGTGCCCTACCCGTTCTATTTCGGCCTGCCGACCTTCAGCCTGATCCCCATTGCCACCATGGTGGTGGTGATGATCGTGCAGATGGTCGAGTCCATGGGCCTGTTCGTGGCCATCGGCGACATCGTCGACAAACCGGTGGAAGACAAACAGGTGATCAACGGCCTGCGCGCCAACGGCCTGGCCAGCACCATCGCCGGGATGTTCGCTGCGTTTCCGTTCATTGCCTTCATGGAAAACGTCGGTCTGGTGATCCTCACCGGCGTGCGCAGTCGTTGGGTGGTGGCCGTCAGCGGCTTGTTGATGTGCTCGGTGGCGCTGGTGCCCAAGGCCGGCGCGATCATTGCGTCGATGCCGACCGCGGCGCTTGGCGGAGCCGGGATTGCCATGTTCGGTGTGGTCGCGGCGGCAGGCATCCAGACCCTGGCCAAGGTCGACTACGAGCGCAATCGCTACAACGTGCTGATCGTCGGTTTCACCATCGCCGCCGCCCTGGTGCCGGTGTTGGCACCGGCCTTGTTCAAGCAACTTCCCGAGTGGTCGCAGCCGTTCCTGCACAGCAGCGTGGTGATCGCCTGCCTGGTGTCGGTGTTGCTCAACGCCGCTCTCAACGGTGTCAGCGTGCCTGATGCCGCCACCAGCAAATCCGCTTCCCACAGCCTCTGACTGGAGCCACTCATGACTCAACTGCAAAACATCCTGATCAAAAACCCGCAGGCGGTGATGACCGGCCTGCGCGGCCCGCGTGCCCGGGCCGGTGCCGTGGACATTCGAATCGTCAACGGGCGCATCGCCGAAATGGCTGCCAACCTCGAAGCGCAACCCGGTGAACGGGTCATCGATGCGCGTCACTCGGTGGTCTATCCGGGCTGGATCAACACCCACCATCACCTGTTCCAGAACCTGCTCAAAGCCGTGCCGGAAGGTTTGAATCAAGACCTGCAAGGCTGGCTGGCCAGCGTGCCCTATCCACGCCTCAACCGATTCACGCCACAACTGGCGCGCATCGCCGCACGACTGGGAATGGCCGAGTTGCTGCTCTCGGGGGTAACGACCTGCGCCGATCACCACTACCTCTATCACGCCCACGGCACCACCGAGACCGGCGACCTGTTGTTTGACATGGCCGATGAATTCGGTCTGCGTTTTGTGCTGTGCCGGGGCGGTGCGCTGGAGTCCGCCAGCGCCCATCCCGGATTCTCGAAAACCGCGCTGCAACCGGAAACCCTGGAGCAGATGGTCGGCGATATCGAACGCCTGAAGTCGCGGTATCACCAGGACACTCCGGATGCGATGCGCCGGGTGGTGGTGGCGCCGACGACTCCGACTTTTTCTCTGCCGCCCACCCTGCTGCGGGAACTGGCGCACACGGCCCGTGGCCTCGGTTTGCGCTTGCACACGCACCTGTCCGAGACGCAGAACTACGTGAATTTCTGCCGCGACAAGTACAACTGCCTGCCGGTGGAGTTCGTCGCCGAGCACGAATGGCTCGGCCCGGACGTCTGGTTCGCCCATGCGGTGCACCTGCAACCCGCTGAAATCCGCATGCTCGCGCAAACCGGCACCGGCGTTTCCCACTGCCCGGTGAGCAATGCGCGTTTGGGCAGCGGCGTTGCGCCAATCCCGCAGATGTTCGAGGCGGGCGTACCGATCTCACTTGGCGTCGATGGCGTGGCCTCCAACGAGTCAGGGAGCATGGTCGGTGAAGCCAACACCGCGTGGTTGATTCACCGGGCGGAACAAGGCGCATCAGCCACCACGGCCGAAGATGTCATTCACTGGGGTACGGCAGGTGGTGCGCAGGTGCTCGGGCTGGGCGCGGTCGGCACGCTTGAAGTGGGCCAAGCGGCGGACCTGGTGGTTTATGGCCTGGATCATCCGCGGTTCTTCGGTTTCCACGACATTGCCGTGGCGCCCGTGGTGGCGGGTGAACCGATCGCGGTGCGCTACAGCCTGGTAGGCGGTCGCGTGGTGGTCGATGACGGCGTGATTCCGGGGCTGGATGTACAGCGGATGCGCGCCGAGGCGTGGGATGGGGTGAGGCAGTTGATGAACGTCGACGAATAACCCCCCACCGCACCTGTCCCCCTGTAGGAGCGAGCCGGATCCGGGCGGCTCGCTCCTACAGGGTTTACCGCTCAGCCTTCGCCACCGCTGCCGAAGCCGCCAGCATCGCCCGTAACAGCACCGCGCAGCCGGCGGCCAGGTCATCGGGTGCGGCGTTTTCGATTTCGTTGTGGCTGATGCCGCCTTCGCAAGGCACGAAGATCATGCCGGCCGGGCCGAGTTCGGCAAGGAAGATCGCGTCGTGGCCTGCGCCACTGACGATGTCCATGTGCGACAGGCCCAGGCCTTGAGCGGCACCGCGCACGGCTTCGACGCAACCTTTGTCGAAATACAACGGCGGGAAGTCGGCGGTGGGTGTCAGTTCATACGTCAGGCCATGTTCTTCACAGGTGGTCTCGATGACTTCGCGGACTTCGGCGATCATCGAGTCCAGGCGTGCCGGTTCCAGGTGGCGGAAATCCAGGGTCATGCGCACTTCACCGGGAATGACATTGCGCGAACCGGGATAGGCTTGCAGGCAGCCAACGGTGCCGCAGGCGTGAGGTTGATGGCCGAGTGCGGCACGATTGACCGCACCGACAATCACCGCGGCGCCGACCAGGGCGTCCTTGCGCAGGTGCATCGGCGTCGGCCCGGCGTGGGCTTCGACACCGCGCAGTTTCAAGTCAAACCATTTTTGCCCGAGGGCGCCCCTCACTACGCCGATGGTTTTGCGTTCGTCTTCGAGGATCGGGCCTTGCTCGATGTGTGCTTCGAAGTAAGCCCCGACCTTGTGCCCGCTGACCTTGCGCTCCCCCGCATAACCAATGGCGTTGAGCGCCTCACCCACCGTCACGCCCTCGGCATCGACCTTGGCCAGGGTTTCTTCGAGGGTGAATTTTTCCGCGAACACCCCGGAGCCCATCATGCATGGCGCGAAGCGCGAGCCCTCTTCGTTGGTCCAGACCACCACCTCCAGCGGCGCCTCGGTCTCTATCTGCAAATCGTTCAGTGTGCGCAGTACCTCAACGCCGGCCAGTACGCCGAAACAGCCGTCGAACTTGCCGCCGGTGGGTTGGGTATCGATGTGGCTGCCGGTCATCACCGGTGGCAGGTTCGGGTTACGTCCTGCACGGCGGGCGAAAATGTTGCCGACGGCGTCGATGCTGACAGTGCAGCCTGCCTCCTCGCACCATCTGACAAAGATGTCCCGGGCCTGTCGGTCCAGATCGGTCAGGGCCAGGCGACAAACGCCGCCCTTGACCGTGGCGCCGAGTTTGGCCAACTCCATGAGCGACTGCCATAGACGATCGCGATCGATGTGCTGATGGGTGGACTGCAGAACGTCAACGGCCGCGTTCATGGGGATCTCCTCAGGCTGTTCTTATCAATTTGTTCAGTTCAATTCTGCGCTGTGCTTTAGGCCGCCATCGCTGGCAAGTCGAATCGTCGCACCGCAGCTCCCACAGGGTTTTGTGAACACCCGAGAAACTTGTGGGAGCTGGCTTGCCAGCGATGAGGCCCTCCTTCACACCGCAGTCTTCGCAACAGACGGGCTGGGGCGCATCACACTCAACCCGTAATAAATCAACCCGCCCAGCGCCGAGCCGGTAAACCAGCCATAACTGTAGAACCAGCTGAACGCGTCGCTGCCCAGCGACAACAACGTCAGCACTACGGGCACACCAAACGCGATGAAGCCGCTCCAGTTCCATGCCGGATAGACGTCATCGCGGTACAGCCCGGCGAGATCCAGTTGCTGTTTCTTAATCAGGAAATAGTCCACCACCATGATCCCTGCGATCGGCCCAAGCAGGCTGGAATACCCGAGCAACCAATTGGAGTAGACGGTTTCCAGACTGATGTCCGAGACGATCAGCCCGAGCTTTTTCAGCAGTTCATGGGCCATCAATGCCAGACCGACAAACCCGGTCAGCAGCACGGCGTTGGTGCGGTTGATCACCTTGGGCGCGATATTCTGGAAGTCATTGGTCGGCGACACGATGTTGGCGGCGGTATTGGTTGACAGTGTGGCGATGATGATCAGCGCCATCGCCAGCGCCACCCACATCGGGCTCTGGATGTGGCCGATCAGGGTCACTGGATCGGACACGGTCACCCCCACCAGTTTCACCGAAGCCGCGGTCATCACCACGCCCAGGGACGCGAACAGAAACATGGTCAGCGGCAGACCGATAATCTGCCCGACGATCTGATCCTTCTGGCTTTTCGCGTAGCGACTGAAGTCCGGAATGTTCAGCGACAAGGTGGCCCAGAAGCCGACCATCGCCGTCAGCCCGGCCGCGAAGTAACTCGCCACGCCAGCGCCTTCGGGCCGCTTGGCCGGGATCGCCAGCAATTCGGTCATTGAGACATTGGGCATCGCCCACACCAACAGACCCACTCCCACCGCTACCAACAACGGTGCAGAAAGGGTTTCCAGCCATTTGATCGACTCGGCGCCGCGAATCACCACCCACAGGTTCAGCGCCCAGAACACCATGAAACCAATCACTTCACCGGTGCCGCCCAAGGATTTCCAGCCCTCGAACACCGAACCGAGGAACAGATGAATCGCCAGGCCGCCAAACATCGTTTGAATGCCGAACCAGCCACACGCTACCAGCGCCCGGATCAGGCACGGAATGTTGGAACCGAGGATGCCAAAGGACGACCGCAGCAACACCGGAAACGGGATGCCGTACTTGGTGCCGGGGAAGGCATTCAACGTCAGTGGAATCAGGACAATGATGTTGGCAAACAGAATCGCCAACAGCGCTTCGCCGACGCTCAGGCCGAAGTACGCGGTCAACACGCCGCCCAGGGTATAGGTCGGCACGCAAATCGCCATGCCGACCCACAGTGCGGTGATGTGCCATTTGTTCCAGGTTCGTTCACGCACCTTGGTCGGCGCGATATCGTGGTTGTAACGGGGACTGTCGAGGACATCGCTGCCGGCTTCGAGCTCGAACA
>NZ_RCOE01000184.1:0-9139 GCF_004321495.1 Pseudomonas sp. Sample_10 | reverse complement strand
AATGAGGACGGCACCATGAGCGCTTTAACCTTGAAAGTCGCAGTCAACCTGGTCACCGAGGCCATCACCGCAGGGCGTGCAATCTGCGCAGCGCCCTTGACCATCGCCGTGCTGGACGCTGGCGGACACCTGATCACCCTGCAACGCGAAGACGGCGCCAGCCTGCTGCGCCCGCAGGTCGCCATCGGCAAAGCCTGGGGCGCCATCGCCCTGGGCAAGGGCTCACGCCTGTTGGCACTGGACGCGCAACAGCGCCCGGCCTTCATCGCCGCGTTGAACAGCCTGGGCCAGGGCAGTGTGGTGCCGGCACCCGGAGGTGTGCTGATTCGGAATCAGGACGGGAACGTGCTGGGGGCGGTGGGGATCAGCGGGGATCTGTCGGATGTGGATGAGCAGTGTGCGATCACTGCGATCGAGGCGTTGGGGTTGAGGGCGGATGCGGGGGTTGTGGCTTGATCTTTGGCGACTGAACCAGCGTCATCGCTGGCAAGCCAGCTCCCACAAGGACTGGGGTGTTCACATATTTTGCGGACACCATCAGACCTGTGGGAGCAGGCTTGCCAGCGATTGCAGTCTGCCAGACACATCCAGCTAAAAGTGTGTGTTACCGCTCAGAGTTTCCCGGTCTAGCCTTTTCATGAGTTCATCATGAGAGAGGCAACGGAATGCCTGATTTCCCCCGCATCAAACCGTCTGCGAACAGGCCGCTATGCCGAGCCCAGTCGAATCTATTTGCTGACGACCAACACGCTGGATCGAGAGCCGATTTTTACTGACTTCGCTTTGGGCAGATTGGTGGTTCATCAATTTCGCCGGGCACAGAATCTGGGATTGGCAAAATCACTGGCCTGGGTGGTCATGCCAGACCATTTTCATTGGCTGGTCGAACTGGAAAACTCCTCACTGCGCAGACTAATGCGCGAGACAAAGTCGCTTGTTACTCGAGAGGTGAATTTTTTCAGTAACAGGAACGGGCCGCTTTGGCAGCAGGGCTTTCACGACCGTGCGTTAAGGCGGGAAGATGATTTGGTGAAGATGGCGCGCTATGTAGTGGCCAACCCCTTGCGGGCTGGTCTGGTCGAGAGAATTGGTGATTACCCGCTTTGGGACGCCGTCTGGGTTTGAGTCAATATCGAGTCGCCTTCATCGCTGGCAAGCCAGCTCCCACAGAGAAGTGTGTCGTTCACAAGATTGGGTGCAACACAAAAAACTGTGGGAGCTGGCTTGCCAGCGATGGGCCACCACGGACTATCAATCCGGCTCGCAGCCTTTGAGCACCAACCGAATAATCGTCTGCGCAGCCGCTTCGTAATCCTCTTCGTCGAGCTTGGCCTTGCCGGTGATGGCGGTGATTTGCCAGTCGAAGTCGGCGTAGGTCTGGGTCGCAGCCCAGATACTGAACATCAGGTGGTTGGGGTCGATCGGGGCGATCTGGCCGCGGTCGATCCAGCTCTGGATGCACTCGATGTTGTGCTTGGCCTGGCTGTTGAGCTGTTCCACCAGGTCGGTGCTCAGGTGCGGTGCGCCGTGCATGATTTCGCTGGCAAACACCTTGGAGGCGAAAGGCAGGTCGCGGGAGATGCGGATTTTCGAGCGAATGTAGCCGCTCAGCACTTCGCTGGGCACGCCGTCGGGGTTGAATGGCGTCGAGGCTTGAAGGATCGGTTCGATGATACTTTCCAGGACCTCGCGGTAGAGGTTTTCCTTGGATTTGAAGTAGTAGTAGACGTTGGGCTTGGGCAATCCCGCCTTGGCTGCGATATCGCTGGTTTTGGTCGCTGCGAAGCCCTTGTCGGCAAATTCTTCACTGGCGGCACGCAGGATCAGTTGTTTGTTGCGCTCGCGGATGGTGCTCATAAACCAGGGGGTTCCTTGCCTGTTCTGGCGGTTGCGCATGGTAGCACCGGCGTTCGGCGGCGCTCAAGAATGCACCATGCGGCGCTCGGCCACGCTATGCTGCACCGCATTTACTGAAGAAGGAAACCGATTCATGGCAGGAAGCAGTTTGCTGTTGCTGATCGACGACATTGCTGCGGTGCTGGATGACGTGGCCCTGATGACCAAAATGGCCGCCAAGAAGACGGCCGGCGTGCTGGGTGATGATCTGGCGCTCAATGCCCAGCAGGTCAGCGGTGTGCGTGCCGAACGGGAAATTCCGGTGGTGTGGGCGGTAGCCAAGGGCTCGTTCATCAACAAGCTGATTCTGGTGCCGTCGGCAATTGCCATCAGCGCGTTCATCCCATGGCTGGTCACGCCATTGTTGATGGTCGGTGGCGCTTATCTGTGTTTCGAAGGCTTCGAGAAACTTGCGCACAAGTTCTTGCACAGCAAAGCCGAAGATCAGGCTGAACATGCCGAACTGGTCGAGGCGGTAGCGGACCCGGCGGTGGACCTGGTGGCGTTCGAGAAGGACAAGATCAAAGGCGCGATTCGTACCGATTTCATCCTTTCCGCAGAAATCATTGCCATTACCCTTGGCGTTGTCGCTGACTCGGCGCTGACCCAGCAAATCGTCGTGCTCTCGGGCATCGCCATTGTCATGACTGTCGGCGTATACGGGCTGGTGGCTGGCATCGTCAAGCTCGACGACTTGGGCCTGTGGCTGACCCAGAAGCCGGGGCAGGTGGCCAGAAGCATTGGTGGGGCAATTCTGCGCGCGGCGCCGTACATGATGAAAAGCCTGTCGGTGATCGGCACGGCGGCGATGTTCCTGGTGGGTGGCGGCATCCTGACCCACGGCGTGCCGGTGGTGCATCACTGGATCGAAAGTGTCAGCGCAGCGGCGGGCGGTGCCGGGTTTATCGTGCCAACGTTGCTCAATGCGGTCGCGGGAATTGTGGCTGGGGCGGTGGTGTTGCTTGGGGTGATGGCTATCAGCAAAATCTGGAAAGTTGCGAGAGGCTGAAAATAACGCAGCCTGCGATAGCTCCTGCAGGCTGCGATCTTGGCGATGTATGCCGCGCAAAATGAAAAAGGCCATTCGACTGGAATCGAATGGCCTTTTTTGTTGCCGCCGAATTACTCGGCTATCTGCAGTTTGCGCGACTCGGTGTACACGTAACGCACCTTCTCGTACTCGAACGGCGAGTTCAGCTGGCCATAGCGGAAGCTGGTCTGATAGCGCTTGTCGACGCCACGCAGGACCCAGACTTCCGGATGATTGGAGCTGACTTCGGCAACGTTGAGGAAGTTGATTGCGTTCTCGGCGCTGTAATCGACCAACAAGCCGCCAGTGTCACGCAGGTTCGACGGGCCAAGTATCGGCAGTACGAAGTAGGCGCCGCCCGGAACACCATAGAAGCCCAGCGTCTGGCCGAAGTCCTCGCTCTGGCGTGGCAGGCCCATGGCGGTGGCCGGGTCCCACAGGCCGGCGATACCAATGGTGGTGTTGAGCAGCAGCCGACCGGTGATCTCCATGGAGCGCTGGCCCTTGAACTGCAACAGGCTGTTCAACAGGTTTGGCACGTCGCCCAGGTTATTGAAGAAGTTGCTGACGCCGGTACGCAAAAAGCTCGGCGTGATGTAGCGATAGCCATCGACCACCGGCAGGAACACCCATTGGTCGAACCGGTAGTTGAAGTGGTAAACGCGACGGTTCCATTCTTCGAGCGGGTCATAGACGTTCAGTGCGCTGAGCGTCGAACGTTCGAACTCACGCTGATCCAGCCCCGGGTTGAATTTGAGTTTGCTCAACGGCTCCTTGAAACCGTCACTGTCGACAACGACTGGAGCATTGGCTTTGCTGTTGTCGGCATTGGCAACGCCTGCACAGAGTAACGCAGCGATAAGCAGGAGATATTTAGCCACGGAAGAACTCCAGCATGGCGTCGCTGTTGACGCGGTAGTTAAGGTTGCCGCAATGGCCGCCCAGCGGGTAAACGGTCAAGCGATCGCCGAACGTCTGGCGCAGGAACCCGAGGTCACCCGGGCCGAGGATCACGTCGTCAGCGTTGTGCATGACGGCAATTTTCGGGCTGTCGCGCAGGTAATCCTTCAGTGCGTACAAGCTCACCTGGTCGATCAGTTGCAGCAGGCTGCCACCGTCGGTGCGCGCACGCCACATCGGGATCACCTGTTCAGTGATGTAGCAGTCGAAATCACACTGCAATGCACGCTTGAGGTACGGGGTGAGACTGGTGCCTTCTGTAATCGGTGTTTTCGGGGGAGTGATCAGGCCGCGGCGATTGATCAGGTCCGAGGTAAAGGCGATATCGGCCGCCGAGAAGCGGAACGAGGTACCGATCAGCATGGCCATCTGTTCGTTGGTGAGGTGCTGCTTGGACTGCTGGAAGTCGTAGAGCAGGGCATCGTTGAGGTCGATGTAGCCCTTTTGTTGGAAGTAGCGGGTCAACTTGTTCAGTACCAGCTCATAGAAGGTAGTGGTGTTGTTGATGCCCTTGACCTCGGTCTGTACCAGTTTGTCGAGATTGGTGATCGAGGTGTAGAGGTTGACCGGCGGGTTGAGCAGCAGCACCTTCTTGAAATTGAAGCTGCGGCGGGTTTCGTCCAGATGCGCGACGAAGGCTGCATCCAATGCGCCGAGGCTGTAGCCGGTCAGGTAGAAATCGGTCACCGGTACGTTAGGGTTCTGCGCCCGCACGGATTGCATCACCCGGTACATGTCTTCGGCATCTTCCTTGGTGATGCCCGGGGTCGCGAAGCGGGACGCGGCGCTCATGAAGTCGAAACTGGTGGGCGACGACAATTGCACCACGTGGTAACCGGCTTTGTAGTAGAGCTTTTTCAGGTATTCGTTGAGGCTGCTGTCGTAGCGCGCGCCCGTGCCGGCGATCAGGAAAATCAGCGGTGCCGCTTTATCCTGGGTGGCGATGCGATAGGTGAGTTTCTTCACTGCCCAAAAATTGTCCGGCAGTTCGAACGCACGCTCAGGGCGCAAGGTGATGCTGCGATCCGACTGATTGATGTCGTCGTCAAGCGGCAGTTCGGGACGCAAATCCGGTGGCGTCGTGGCAATGGTTGCCTCGAACGGGTTAGTCAGGGGATAGCCATAACTGGCGGCGTCGATGTCGACCGCCAGTGCGGACGCACTCAAGATAAGGCCGCCAAACAGGGCGGCGAAGCGCAAGGAACGGAGCATGACTAGATCCCTTAGAGGAAGGTGCCGAATGAAGTTCGCAGGCTATGACCACTGGATTTGCGCCAAAGTGCCACGCATCGGCACCAAACAGGCTTAATTCGGAGTAATAGTAGCTCGACGATACACTTTGCAGCGATTGAAAGGCCAGTTAACTGTTGTTAGCGCTTGCGAAAGACCGTCGGGAGATTAAGCTGACCGCCGTTTTCGTTGATTGGAGTGTTTCATGTCCCGCCGTCTGCCCGTGATCCTGCTGCTCATTGTGCTGCCTCTATGGCTGGCCGCCAGTTATGGCGCGCGTTATGGCTTTATGGAAGATGCACAGTGGGTCGGCCTCTGCGTGGATGAGGCGAGCCGCTGGGAATGTCAGGTTCGCTCGAACCTGGGCCTGATGATTCACTTCAAGATTCTGGGCTATGGCGCACTGGCTGCTGCCATCATCGGCTTTGTCGTGCCGGGGCGGGCAGGGTGGTGGCTGGCGGTATTGGCGCTGGCATTGGGTTTTCCGGCTCTGGCCTTGTACAACACGACGCTGGCGGTGTTTGCGGTGGTGATTGCGGGGTTGCGGTTGGTCAGAGATTCCCGTAGCGCTTGACCGTCGGCCATCGCGGGCAAGCCCGCTCCCACAGGTTCATCGGCGAACACGCAATTGTGAACGACAACGATCCTTGTGGGAGCGGGCTTGCCCGCGATGAGGGCCGTAAATTTGATTAGGGTTAAACCTTGCGAACGCGCAAGCAGCGCCACAACGCCGCCACCATCAACCCACTCACCAACGCCCAGCCCCAAGCCTGCTGATTCTGCAGACCTTCCCGGAACAACTGCGGCGCAATGCCCGCTCCGATGATGAAGGTCAGCAACGCGATTTCCCGGCGCGGCACGCTCACCGGACGGCACAGATACACCAGTGCCGGCACGATGAACGCGACGCTCGGGAAGCTGCGGTAGCGCGGGTCAAATACCAGCTCCAGCATGCTCACCGCCGCTGCAAAGCCGATCACCGCAACCAGCCAGCCTGAGCGACGCTCAAGTGCGTTGAACGCCTGTGCTCGCCATCCTGTACGAGGACTCAGCGTCAGGGCGGCGTGCACCAACACCAACAGGTTCAGCGCAGTCAGCAATGCCACCCACAACCATTCGCTGGTGAAACGGGTAGTCACGCGGGCGAGGTCGCCCCACACGCCGATGGAGCACGCAGCCAATGCCGCAAACAACGGCAGGACCAGCGCTGCGCGGGTGCTGCGGACGCGGCCGCCCAGCACAAGCGTCCCGACAAAGATCAGGCCGCCCACAACCAGCCACTGCGACCAGTACGGTACGTTCGACACCGGACCGGCCAGCACGCCTTTGTCCTGCCGATCGGCATCGAACAGCCCCCAGTAGCCACCCACGGCGCCTTCACTGGCGCGTTTCCATGGCTGGTCGAAGGCTTCGATCAGGTTGTAGTGCCAGCCGTGCTGCTCGGCCATGGTGACAAAACCGCGAATGAATTTCGCTTCATTGACCCGGCTCGGCAGGGCGGTTTCGCGCTGACGGCCTTCGCTGGGCCAGCCGGTTTCGCCAATCATCACGTCCTTGGGTGCGAACTTGTTGCCGAACACCTGACGCACTTCGGCGACGTGTTGCAGTGCGGCATCGATGTTCGAAGGATCGTCTTCCCAGTACGGCAACAAGTGGATGGTCAGGAAATCCACGGCCGGCGCGATTTCCGGATGCTTGAGCCAAAACTCCCAGACGTCGGCATAGGTGACGGGTTGCTTGACCTGGCTTTTGACCTTGGTGATCAGCCGGGCCAGTTGTGCCCCGGTGACTTCTTTGCGCAGCAGGGTTTCGTTGCCGACGATCACAGCAGTCACCACGTCGGCGTTGGCGTTGGCCGACGCAATCAGCAGGTCGACTTCTTTTTCGGTATCCACCGTGTTGCTGTTGACCCAGGCGCCGATCATCAACTTCAAGCCGTGTTTACGTGCGAGGTCGGGCAGGGCTTCGAGCCCGGTCATGGAGTAGGTGCGGATGCATTCGAAGCTTTTGGACAGCAGCGCGAGGTCGGCGTCCATGCGCTCCGGGCGCAGGTTGAACGGTACGTCGAACGGCGATTGGTCTTTGTCGAACGGGGTGTAGGAGGCGCATTGCAGTTTGTGCGTGGCGCTGGCGACATCCGGCAGGGTCACCGGTTTACCAATGCCGTACCAGAAACCACAAAGGGCAAAAAGCCCCAGCAGGCAGGCGAACAGATAAGCAAAAAAAGGAAAGCGAGATGTCGCGGGCATGATCAGGCCGTCTGGGAGCAAAGCGGCGCATGTTACCTGCATTTGTACTGTGCTTGGTGGCTCGCATGATTTTGACATGCAAAGTTCGGGCGGATTGTCCGGGGCGTTTGTCGCCCTCAGGATTAATGGCGTTCTGATGTCGTTTCTCGATGCCTTGAGGTCGCTGGCAGAGCAGGTCGCTTATAGCGTCAGGTTGATTATCGGAGGCGTCAGTACCCTCGTTGATAAACGCGCTGATGATTGAACGGGTTTGCGGTGAAGCGTGATGGGGGCGCTGTGCACCAGAACAATACGTTGACGCGACTCGGCACCCGTCGAGCGCAGCACTTTCGGGGAAGTAACGATGAAGATGCGACGACTTTTAGGTGCAGGTGCCGCACTGGTACTTGCGATGGGTTCCACATTCGCCAATGCCGAGAGCAAGACCCTGAGCATCGGTTACGTTGACGGCTGGTCCGACAGCGTCGCGACGACTCACGTAGCTGCTGAAGTCATCAAGCAGAAACTCGGATATGACGTGAAGCTGCAAGCCGTCGCGACCGGGATCATGTGGCAGGGTGTAGCCACCGGCAAACTCGACGCCATGCTCTCGGCCTGGTTGCCGGTGACCCACGGCGATTACTGGGCCAAGAACAAGGATCAGGTGGTCGACTACGGTCCGAACTTCAAGGACGCAAAAATCGGCTTGATCGTGCCGGAATACGTCAAGGCCAAGTCGCTGGAAGACCTGAAGACCGACGACAGCTTCAAAAAACGCATCGTCGGCATCGACGCCGGTTCAGGCGTGATGCTTAAAACCGAGCAGGCCATCAAGGACTACGACCTGACCGGTTACCAGCTCAAGGCCAGTTCCGGCGCGGGCATGATTGCCGAACTGACCCGTGCCGAAAAGAAGAACGAATCCATTGCCGTGACCGGTTGGGTACCGCACTGGATGTTCGCCAAGTGGAAATTGCGTTTCCTCGAAGACCCGAAAGGCGTGTATGGCGCGGCTGAAACCGTGAACAGCATCGGCAGCAAGGAGCTGGCAACAAAAGCACCGGAAGTGGCCAAGTTCCTGAAGAACTTCCAGTGGGCTTCGAAAGACGAGATCGGCGAAGTCATGCTGGCGATCCAGGAAGGCGCCAAGCCGGACGCGGCAGCGAAGGACTGGGTAGCCAAACACCCGGAGCGTGTTGCTGACTGGATCAAATGATGTGAGCTGAAGTTTCTATTGAGCTCCTCTCAAAGCCGCTTGGCGTAACTGCCAAGCGGCTTTTGCTTTTCTGTAGGAGCCAGGCTTGCCGGCGAAGGCACCTGCAAAATCGCCATCGCCGGCAAGCCTGGCTCTTGCGGGGGGTGCGCCGCACCGAAGTTTGGCAATTCTGTCATGTGGTACTAAGACTAAGGTCGTCTGGAACCTGCCCCGCAGCCGCATAGAGTGGATACCGTTCCAACTTAATCTGTGCTGCGAGGATAAAAACAATGAACGACAGCATTTACCTCTCGATTCAAAACAGCCCGCGATTCAAGGAGCTGGTTAGCAAGAGGGAACGATTCGCCTGGATTCTATCGGCGATCATGCTAGGGCTTTACTCCGGATTCATCCTGTTGATTGCTTACGGGCCGCATGTGCTGGGGGCAAAAATCAGCCCTGAGTCATCGATTACCTGGGGCATACCGATCGGTGTTGGTCTGATCATTTCGGCCTTCATCCTGACGGGTATTTACGTACGACGCGCCAACGGCGAGTTCGACGACCTGAACAATGCGATTCTCAAGGAGGCTCAGCAAT
>NZ_RCOE01000179.1:0-1794 GCF_004321495.1 Pseudomonas sp. Sample_10 | reverse complement strand
TCCAGTTGATGAAGTGGAAACGGTCTTCGTTGCGACGGTCTTCGATGGCGCGGTTCTTCTCGAACGCCTCCGGATCGAAGCCACCACGTTCGACGGCCAGGGAGTGGTCGACGATCAGTTGCGTCGGCACCACCGGGTTGACTTGCGCCGGGTCGCCGCCTTGCAGGGCGATGGCGTCACGCAGGCCGGCGAGGTCGACCAGTGCGGTCTGGCCGAGGATGTCGTGGCACACCACACGGGCCGGGAACCACGGGAAATCGAGGTCGCGCTTGCGTTCGATGAATTGCTTGAGCGATTCGGTGAGCGTGGCCGGATCGCAGCGACGCACAAGGTTTTCCGCCAGCACTCGAGAGGTGTAAGGCAGGGTGTCGTAGGCGCCGGGAGCAATGGCCTCGACTGCCGCGCGGACGTCGAAGTAATCCAGTTTGCTGCCGGGCAGCGATTTGCGGAATTTCGTGTTCATCGTCAGGACTCGGTCACGGTAAATACAAAGGGTGGGGCTGGCGCCGGATTCGAAATCAACACAATCCACTGTGGGAGCGGGCTTGCCCGCGATTGCGGTGGGTCAGCCGACACATGTGTCGAATGTGACTCCTTCATCGCGGGCAAACCCGCTCCCACAGGGATCTACGCTGTATCCAGATCCCTGCAACAGCCTCCACCATTCAGCGTTGTTCGATTGGCACGAACTTGCGCTGTTCGACGCCGGTGTACTCGGCGCTCGGGCGGATGATGCGGTTGTTGGCGCGTTGTTCGTACACGTGGGCCGCCCAGCCGGTCAGGCGCGAGCAGACGAAAATCGGTGTGAACAACTTGGTCGGAATGCCCATGAAGTGGTACGCCGAGGCATGGTAGAAGTCGGCGTTCGGGAACAGCTTCTTCTGTTCCCACATGGTGGCGTCGATGGCCTCGGACACCGGGAACAACACCTTGTCGCCCACTTCGTCGGCGAGTTTTTTCGACCAGCCCTTGATCACCTCGTTGCGCGGATCGTTGTCCTTATAGATCGCGTGGCCGAAGCCCATGATCTTGTCCTTGCGCGCCAGCATGCCGAGGGTGCCCTCGACCGCCTCTTCCGGCGACGAGAAGCGCTCGATCATTTCCATCGCCGCTTCGTTGGCACCGCCGTGCAGCGGGCCGCGTAGCGAACCGATGGCCGCGGTAATGCACGAATACAGGTCCGACAAGGTGGAGGCGCAAACCCGTGCGGTGAAGGTCGAGGCGTTGAACTCGTGCTCGGCGTAGAGGATCAGCGAAACGTTCATCACCTTGACGTGCAGCTCGCTTGGCTTCTTGCCGTGCAGCAGGTGCAGGAAGTGGCCGCCGATGGACTGTTCGTCGCTCACGCAATCGATGCGCTTGCCTTCGTGGCTGAAGCGATACCAGTAGGTCATGATCGCCGGGAATGCCGCCAGCAGTCGGTCGGTCTTGTCGTGTTGCTCGGAGAAATTGTTCTCCGGCTCGAGGTTGCCCAGGAACGAGCAACCGGTACGCATCACGTCCATCGGGTGGGCGTCGGCGGGGATGCGCTCGAGCACTTCTTTCAGCGCTTGCGGCAGGTCGCGCAGCTTGCTCAGCTTGGCGATGTAGGCGCTCAGTTGCGCCTTAGTCGGCAGTTCGCCGTACAGCAGCAGGTAAGCGACTTCTTCGAACTGTGCGTCAGCCGCCAGTTCACGAACGTCATAACCACGATAGGTCAGACCGGCACCCGACTGGCCCACGGTGGACAGTGCGGTTTGCCCGGCAACCTGGCCACGGAGCCCGGCGCCACTGAGTACTTTTGCTTCGGCCATT
>NZ_RCOE01000302.1:0-1796 GCF_004321495.1 Pseudomonas sp. Sample_10 | reverse complement strand
GTGGCCGTTCGATGGCGGTCAAGCCGTTCATCATGGACAACGCGGTGGTGGTCGGCGTCGGCAACATCTATGCGACCGAAGCCTTGTTCGCCGCCGGGATCGACCCCCGTCGCGAAGCCAAAGGCATTTCCCGGGCGCGTTATCTGAAACTGGCCATCGAGATCAAACGCATTCTCGCCGCCGCCATCGAGCGCGGCGGCACTACGTTGCGGGACTTTATTGGCGGTGACGGCCAGCCGGGGTATTTCCAGCAGGAATTGTTTGTCTACGGTCGTGGCGCCGAGCCCTGCAAGGTCTGTGGTACGCAGTTGCGGGAAGTGAAACTCGGGCAGCGCGCCAGCGTCTTTTGCCCACGCTGCCAGAGCTGAATGCCTTACGGTCTATAGTCAGTGTTCCGACTGTCTAGCCGAAGGACCGAGCCATGAACCTGTTTCGAACCCTTGCCGTCGCGTCGATGCTGAGCTTCGTTGCATCAGCCGGTGCCAGCAGCGGCAGCGGGGATCCGCTCTACACCATCCAGAACCCACCGGCATACGCGATGATTGGCGACCTGTTGATTGCCCGGCCTTTACTGGTCGCCGCCACAGTGATCGGCGCCGGCGTGTTTGTGGTGTCGCTACCATTTACCGCATTGGGCGGCGGAGTGGGCGATGCGGGGCAGGCGTTGGTGGTGGACCCGGCGAAAGCGGCGTTCGTGCGGTGCCTGGGGTGTATCGGGGAAGGGTTTGAGCGGCAGGAGTGAGGCCCTGAAAAGTTTCGCGGGCAAGCCTCGCTCCTACAACGATCACACGACTGTAGGAGCGAGGCTTGCCCGCGAAGGCGTCCTGAAAGACGCCAAATGTCTCAAGCCTTGCCGGTAATCTTGCGGTACTTCTCCATCAACTGCTCTTCAGTCTCCGGATGCGCTTCGTCCAGCGGGATGCAATCCACCGGGCAAACCTGCTGGCACTGTGGTTCGTCGTAGTGGCCGACACACTGGGTGCACAGGTTCGGGTCGATCACGTAGATCTCTTCGCCCTGGGAAATGGCGGCGTTCGGACACTCGGGTTCGCAGACGTCGCAATTGATGCAATCGTCGGTGATGATCAGGGACATGCTAACTCCAGCCGGGGCGGCAAGCCCGGGCGCAATAAATCAATGCGCGTAATTGTGCCGCATTGGCGTGCGCAGTGCACGCAAGCGCGATCAAGTGCAAAAGATCGCAGCCCGCGGCAGCTCCTACTTCTTGAAGCGCTCGGTCAGTGCATCCGCCACTGCCGGGTGGACGAATTTGGTGATATCGCCGCCCAAGGCAGCGATTTCACGGACCAGTGTCGAGGAAATGAACGAATAGCGCTCGGAAGGGGTAAGAAACAGGCTTTCCACATCCGGGGCCAACTGGCGGTTCATGTTGGCCAGCTGGAACTCGTATTCGAAGTCCGACACCGCGCGCAAACCACGCAGGAACACATTGGCGTTCTGCTCTTTGGCGAAATGCGCCAACAGGGTCGAGAAGCCGACGACTTCAACGTTCGGCAAATGCTTGGTGACCTCGCGGGCCAGCTCCACGCGCTGTTCCAGGGGAAACAGCGGGTTTTTCTTCGGGCTGGCGGCGACAGCAATGATCACGTGATCGAACAGGCGCGAGGCGCGTTCGACCAGATCGCCATGGCCCTTGGTAATAGGGTCGAAGGTACCTGGGTACAACACTCGGTTCATCGCGTCGTCCTGGCGGGAGTGCGTTGGGGAGTCGGATGGTATCGCAGCCTTCCCGGTCGGCCAAGTCGCCTGTTGGGTAAGAAAGCACTATAGACGAT
>NZ_RCOE01000082.1:0-9324 GCF_004321495.1 Pseudomonas sp. Sample_10 | reverse complement strand
GCCAAGGCTGCGGCGTTTGCCCGCAATCAGCAGGCAGCCAAGGAACGCAAGGATGCGGCCAAAGGCAAAGGACCAAAGCCGACCCGCAAGCCGGTCGTGCCGCGCTAAGCCGCGCTTGAGCTGAACAGAACGCCAACCTTCGGGTTGGCGTGATCGTTCCCACGCTCTGCGTGGGAATGCCTCTAGGGACGCTCCGCGTTCCAGCCGCGCCACTGTAACCATTCCAACCCACCTGTGGCGCGGAGCGTCACGGGCTGCATTCCCACGCCGGAGCGTGGGAACGATCGTGGGTGTGCCACAAATACGTGCAATCGATTCAACGCATTTTCCCGCCTCGCCCGATTTTGGTGCTGTACTGCCTCAGGCAATCGAAGAAAGCGCCAGCGCTGCTGGATGGCATAAGTCTTGCGCGCTTTCCATAACGCTTAGGGCTCGCAGGAGGCACGCCGTGTCGATACATGTCGCATTGCACCACGTCACGCATTACCGCTACGACCGTGCTGTGGAGCTGGGGCCACAGATCGTTCGCCTGCGTCCGGCAGCCCACAGCCGCACGCGGATTCTGTCCTATGCGCTGAAAATTTCGCCCGAGCAGCATTTCATCAACTGGCAGCAAGACCCTCAGGGCAATTACCTGGCGCGGTTGGTGTTCCCGGAGAAAACCGATGAGCTGCGGATCGAAGTCGATCTGCTCGCCGAAATGGCGGTGTTCAATCCCTTCGACTTCTTTCTTGAGCCCTACGCGGAAAAAATCCCGTTCACTTACGCCGCCGATGAGCGCAAAGAACTGGCGCCGTACCTGGAAACCTTGCCCCTTACGCCAAAGTTCAAGGCGTATGTGGAAAGTATCGATCGCACGCCGCTGCCCAGTGTCGATTTCCTCGTCGCGCTCAACCAGCGCCTGAGTGAAGACATCGACTACCTGATCCGCATGGAGCCGGGCGTGCAAACGCCTGAGTTCACCCTCGAACAAAGCTCCGGTTCGTGCCGCGATTCCGCGTGGCTGCTGGTGCAGTTGCTGCGCAACCTCGGGCTGGCAGCACGTTTCGTTTCCGGTTACCTGATCCAGCTGACCGCCGACGTGAAAAGCCTCGACGGCCCCTCGGGTACTGATGTCGACTTCACCGACTTGCACGCCTGGTGCGAGGTGTACTTGCCCGGCGCTGGCTGGATTGGTCTGGATGCCACCTCCGGGCTGTTTGCTGGTGAAGGACACATACCGTTGGCCTGTAGTCCCGATCCGTCCTCTGCGGCGCCGATCACGGGGCTGGTGGAACCGTGCGAGTGCGCGTTCAGCCACGAGATGTCAGTTGAGCGAATTTGGGAGGCGCCCCGCGTCACCAAGCCTTACACCGACGATCAATGGCTGGCGATTCAGGCTTTGGGCCGGCAAATCGACGCCGACCTGCTGGAAGGCGATGTGCGCTTGACCATGGGCGGTGAGCCGACGTTCGTCTCGATTGATGACCCGGATGGCGCCGAATGGAATACCGCGGCCCTGGGGCCGGAAAAACGGCGTCTGTCCGCCGAGCTGTTCCAGCGCATGCGAAAACGCTACGCGCCGCAGGGACTGGTGCATTTCGGCCAGGGTAAGTGGTACCCCGGCGAACAGCTGCCGCGCTGGTCGCTCAATTGCTACTGGCGCCGTGACGGCGCGCCGATCTGGAACAACAGCGCGCTGATTGCCGACGAGCACGAAGACTACGGTGCGACCGGCGAACTGGCCGGGCGTTTTCTGGCGAGCGTTGCAGAGCGCCTGAAGATTCCCACACGCTTTGTGTTTCCAGCCTACGAAGACAATTTCTATTACCTCTGGCGCGAGGGCACGTTGCCGCAAAACGTCAGCGCCGAAGACTCGCGTCTTGAGGAACCCCTGGAGCGTGCACGACTGCGCAAAGTTTTCAGCCAGGGTCTGGACAAAGTCATCGGCCAGGTCCTGCCGCTGGCACGCACCGCCAAGGGCGATCAGTGGCAGAGCGGCCGCTGGTATTTGCGCGACGAGCATTGCCGGTTGGTGCCGGGAGACTCGCCACTGGGCTATCGGTTGCCGCTGGGTTCGCAGCCGTGGGTGAAAGCGGCGGAGTATCCGTTCATTCATCCGCAAGACCCGAATCAGACGTTCCCACCGCTACCCGACATGGCACAGTCGCAGAATCAGGGCGCGGCGGCGCTGATAGAGGATCGTGCCCCGAAAATCGACGAATCCGCGGACTGGCTGACCCGCACCGCGTTCTGCGCCGAGGCGCGGGAAGGCCGGTTGTATCTGTTCATGCCGCCACTGGAACGGGTCGAGGATTATCTGGAACTGGTGGCTGCCATTGAAGCCACTGCTGAAGAGCTGCGTTGTCCGGTGCTGCTGGAAGGTTATGAGCCGCCGAGCGATCCGCGATTAAGCAACTTTCGCATCACCCCGGATCCGGGCGTGATCGAGGTCAACGTTCAGCCGTCCGCGACCTGGGATGAGTTGGTCGAGCGCACCGAGTTCCTCTATGAAGAAGCGCGCCAGACCCGACTGACCACCGAAAAATTCCTGATTGATGGACGGCACACCGGAACTGGCGGCGGTAACCATTTCGTACTGGGTGGCGCGACACCGGCTGACTCACCGTTTCTGCGTCGTCCGGATTTGCTGCGCAGCCTGATCAGTTACTGGCATAACCATCCTTCACTGTCCTACCTGTTTTCGGGGCTGTTCATCGGGCCGACGTCCCAGGCACCGCGCGTCGACGAGGCGCGAAACGATGCCTTGTATGAACTGGAAATTGCCTTTGCGCAAATGCCAAAGCCGGGGGAAGAGTGTGCGCCGTGGTTGGTCGACCGGTTGCTGAGAAACCTGCTGATCGATGTCACTGGCAACACCCACCGCGCCGAGTTCTGCATCGACAAGCTCTACTCGCCGGACGGCGCGACGGGGCGGCTCGGGTTGCTGGAACTGCGCGCCTTTGAAATGCCACCGCATGCGCGTATGAGCCTGGCGCAGCAATTGTTGCTGCGGGCGCTGGTCGCACGGTTCTGGCGTGAGCCTTATGCGCCGCCAAAACTGGCGCGCTGGGGCACGGAGCTGCACGACCGGTTCCTGTTGCCGAACTTTATCGAACAGGATTTCGCCGACGTCATCGTCGACCTCAACGCGGCCGGTTATCCGGTGCGGGCCGAGTGGTTTGCGGCGCATCTGGAGTTTCGTTTTCCCAAGGTCGGCGACTACGCCGTCAGCGGCATCGCGCTGGAGCTGCGCCAGGCACTGGAGCCATGGCACGTATTGGGCGAGGAGGGTGCGGTCGGTGGCACGGTGCGTTATGTGGACTCGTCGCTGGAGCGATTGCAGGTCAAGCTCAGCGGCTTGCCGCCGCAGCGCTATTTGCTGACGTGCAACGGCATCCCGGTGCCTTTGCAGCCGACCGGGCGTGTTGGGGAATTCGTTGCAGGCGTGCGTTTTCGCGCATGGCAACCGGCCAACTGTTTGCAGCCGACCATCCCGGTGCACGCACCGTTGGTATTCGATCTGCTCGATACGTGGATGGGGCGTTCACTGGGCGGTTGCCAGTATCACGTCGCGCACCCGGGCGGGCGCAATTACGAGACGTTGCCGGTGAATGCCAATGAAGCCGAGAGCCGACGCATGGCGCGTTTCTTCCGGATCGGACACACGCCTGGGAAACTTCCTATTCCGATTCTGGAAATTAACGACGAGCTACCGATGACTCTCGATTTACGACGTTTCTAAACCGTACGCGACGCTCGGATTTTTCGTATATCCGGGCGTCATGAGCCTGCGTTAGTCTGACCGTTCATTGCTGTCTGCCGAGCTTTCCATGCCTGACCTGCTAGACCGCTACCCGCTCACGGCGGGCACCTATCACGAACTGCTCGACGGCAGCGGCGCGGTGCGCCCGCATTGGCGTCGATTGTTCGACCAATTGCAGCGCAGCTCTGCAGCGCAACTGGTGCAGCGTCAGGCCCTGCTGACCCGGCAGATTCAGGAAAACGGTGTCACCTACAACGTCTACGCCGACCCCAAGGGCGCCGATCGGCCGTGGGAACTCGACCTGCTACCCCACGTCATTGCCGCTGACGAGTGGGAGCAATTGTCTGCCGGTATTGCCCAGCGTGCGCGATTGCTCAACGCCGTACTGGCTGATCTGTATGGCCCGCAGCGACTGATCGCCGAAGGACTGCTGCCGGCCGAACTGGTATTCGGCCACAACAACTTCCTGTGGCCCTGCCAGGGTATCCATCCGCCTGACGGGGCTTTTTTGCATCTGTATGCGGTGGATCTGGCGCGTACCCCCGATGGCCGTTGGTGGGTCACGGCGGACCGCACTCAAGCGCCGTCGGGTGCCGGTTATGCACTGGAAAACCGCACGATCGTGTCCCGCGCCTTTCCCGAGTTGTACCGCGATCTGAAAGTGCAGCATCTGGCCGGCTTCTTCCGCACGCTTCAGGAAACCCTGGCACGCCAGGCGCCGAGTGATGATGGCGCGCCATTGGTGGTGTTGCTGACACCGGGGCGTTTCAACGAAAGCTATTTCGAACACCTGTACCTGGCCCGGCAGCTCGGTTATCCGCTGGTGGAGGGCGGCGACCTGACAGTACGCGATGCCACGGTCTATCTGAAAACCCTGAGCGGACTGCGTCGGGTCCATGTGGTGATGCGTCGGCTCGACGATGATTTCTGCGACCCACTGGAATTGCGCACTGATTCGGCTCTCGGCGTGCCTGGCTTGCTGGAAGCCGTGCGCCAGGGGCGTGTGCTGGTGGCCAACGCCCTCGGCAGCGGCGTGCTGGAATCACCGGGATTGTTGGGTTTCCTGCCGAAGATCAATCAGTTCCTGTTTGGCGAAGAACTGATTCTGCCGTCCATCGCTACCTGGTGGTGCGGTGAAGCGCCGGTACTGGCGCAGGCCCTGGAAAAACTGCCGGAACTGCTGATCAAACCGGCGTTTCCTTCGCAGAGCTTTGCCCCGGTATTTGGCCGGGACCTGAGTGAAAGCCAGCGTCAGGAGCTGGCCGAACGCATGCAAGCGCGGCCTTACGCCTATGTCGCGCAAGAACTGGCGCAGTTATCCCAGGCACCGATCTGGCAAGCCGACGGCGGTCAATTGCAACCCCGGGCCATCGGCATGCGTGTGTACGCAGTGGCCAGCCGCGAAGGCTACCGGGTGCTTCCCGGTGGTTTGACCCGCGTGGCCGCAGAAGCTGACGCTGAGGTGGTGTCGATGCAGCGCGGCGGTGCCAGCAAAGACACCTGGGTGCTGGGTGAGCGCCCGCCCAGCGGCGAACAATGGAAGGCCCAACGCAACATCGGCGTGCACGATCTGGTGCGACGCGATCCCTATCTGCCATCGCGGGTAGTGGAGAACCTGTTCTGGTTCGGCCGTTACTGTGAGCGTTGCGACGACAGCGCCCGCCTGTTGCGGATCATGCTCGCACGTTACGTCGACGGTGATGACCAGCAGGCCCTGCAAGCGGCGGTCGAGCTTGGCGAAAGGCTGATGCTGTTGCCCGATGAAGGTGAACTGTCGGAGCGCTTGCTGGCGGCGATACTCGGTGACGATTGGCCGTTCAGCCTTCGCTCCAACCTGCAACGCTTGCAATGGGCGGCCTCACAAGTGCGGGGCAAACTTTCACGGGAGAACTGGCAGGCCCTGGTGGAACTGCAGCGCGAGGCCATTGAGCTCGAAACCGATTCGCCGGATTTTGGCGAGTTGCTGGATTTTCTCAATCGTCTGGTGATGTCATTGGCGGCACTGTCCGGTTTTGCCCTTGATGACATGACCCGGGACGAAGGCTGGCGCTTCCTGATGATCGGCCGGCGTATCGAGCGTCTGCAATTTCTCAGTGGCAGCCTGGCGGCATTTCTGCGCGGCGCCGGGGCATTCGATCAAGCAGGTCTGGAGTGGCTGTTGGAGCTGGGCAACAGCAGCATTACCTACCGCTCGCGGTATCTGGCGGTGGCGCAATTGATCCCGGTGCTCGACCTGTTGCTGCTCGACGAACAAAACCCGCACGCGGTGCTGTTCCAGTTGAAGCTGGTGACCCGCACTCTCAAACGGCTGAACGATGACTTTGGCGCACCGCGCGAAGCGGGGCTGCCATTGTTGGTCGATCGATTGGCACGTTTTGATCTGGGCTGCCTGGAGAATTCGCTATTTGGCGAGGGCAGCGTACGCGCGGCTCTCGATGGCCTGGCCGATCTGCTGCAAGAGATCGCCGATGCCAGCGGGCAGGTGTCGGATCGCCTGGCCTTGCGCCATTTCGCTCATGTGGATGACATCAGCCAGCGCACGGTGTCTGTCTGATGAGCGCTCACTATCAGATTTTCCACGACACCCATTATCACTATGACAGCCCGGTGTCCCTGGCACAGCAGCTGGCCCATTTGTGGCCAAGGTCATGTGCGTGGCAGCGCTGCACGGATCAGCAATTGCAGATCAGCCCGCAGCCAACCTCACGGCGTGATGAGCTGGACGTGTTCGGCAATCCGCTGACCCGGCTGGCGTTCGAGCGGCCTCATGATGAACTGTTGGTCAATGCCAGCCTGACGATCGAAGTGCTGCCCCGGCCCGCGCCGGATTTCAATGTTTCACCCGCATGGGAGGACACCCGCAGTGCGCTGACCTACAGCAGCCAGCCGCTGTCGTCTGACGTGCTCGAAGCCTGCCGTTACCGTTTCGAATCACCCTATGTGCATTTGAAGCGCAACTTCGTCGAGTTTTCCGCGAGTTGCTTCCCGCCAGGGCGGCCGCTGTTACTCGGCGTTCAGGCCTTGATGGAGAAGATCTTCAGCGAGTTCACTTTCGACGCCGAGGCGACCCAGGTGGCGACGCCGCTGGTGGAAGTGCTGGAGCGTCGGCGCGGGGTCTGTCAGGACTTCGCGCATTTGATGCTTGCGTGCGTACGCTCCCGGGGGCTGGCCGCTCGTTACGTCAGTGGCTACCTGCTGACCCAGCCGCCACCCGGCCAGCCGCGCTTGATCGGTGCGGATGCATCTCATGCCTGGGTGTCGGTATTTTGTCCGTTGCTCGGCTGGGTGGATTTCGATCCGACCAACAATGTGCAACCGGCGCTGGAGCACATCATGCTGGCATGGGGGCGGGACTTTTCTGATGTATCGCCGTTGCGGGGGGTAATTTTGGGTGGTGGCAATCATGACCCGGAAGTTCGGGTCACCGTGATGCCACTTAATTAACGCCAGCCACTGTAGGAGCGAGCCTGTCGAATCGTCGCACCGTCGCGATGGTCGTCAACGATAACGCGGGAAGCCTGACACTCCTCGGCGCTCTCAGGTTCATCGCGAGCAGGCTCGCTCCTACAACCCTGGACACAGATCCGATGGGCCTGATCAGATCATCCGGCCCTGAGGGTCTCAGGCGTCGGGCGCCTGATCTTTCGGTGCATCAACATCATCTTCTGCTGCCACTTCACCATCAGGGTTCAGTGCAGCTTCTTCAGCTGTTGCTTTCTTGCGCTGAAGCTTTTCCTCTTTCTTCTGCTCCTTGGCCAAGTCACGCTGACGTTTAGCGAAGGAATAATTGGGTTTAGCCATGGGCGATCCTCTGGGGTCGAAGGTGAGGTTGAGCGGCGCGTATTCTGCCCTGTATCGGTGCCGAGTCGTTAGTCGGGTTTTTGCTCGACCCACTTCGGCAGTACGCTCGGCTGCCAGCTGTCGAGCGCATCGAGCAGCGTTTGCGGCGATTCGCTCACCTGCAGCATGTCACGGTGTGGCGCTCGAACGAAGCCTTCGCCGACGATGTGATCAAGAAAACCGGTGAGTTTGCTGTAGAAACCGTTCACTTCCAGCAAACCGAGCGGTTTGCCGTGGTAGCCGAGCTGGCCCCAGGTCCAGACTTCGAACAGCTCTTCCAGGGTACCGAGACCGCCGGGCAGGGCGATGAAGGCATCGCTGAGTTCCGCCATCCGCGCCTTGCGTGCATGCATGCCGTCCACTACTTCCAGACGAGTCAGGCCGCTATGGCCGATTTCCTTGTCCTTGAGGCTTTGCGGAATGATGCCGATGACTTCGCCACCGGCGGCCAGCGCGGCGTCGGCCACAATACCCATCAAGCCCACGGCGCCGCCGCCATAGACCAGGGTCAACTTGCGCTCGGCCAGGGCTTGGCCCAAGGCAACGGCCGCTTCTCGATAAGCGGGGTCAGTGCCGGTGCTGGCACCACAAAATACACAGACGGATGCTAAAGACATGCCTTACTCCAGGGTCGATCAGGGCCACAGAGTAAAGGCAGGCGCTGCGCGCTCCAAGGGCTAAACTTCCCGTTCGGGCGTTTCATGGGTGCCGCTGGCACCACAGGCGTAGGCGGCGAGCAGGCTGCACAACAGGCTATTGAGGGACATGACAGACGCTCCGTTGATTGAATGACGGTCTGATCATAGGGCCGGGCCAGACGCCTGGCTGGTAGATTCTTTCGATAGGTCTCATAGCCCGAAAGTTGTATACAATTTTTGATTCAAGTCATATGAACTTGCGAAGTTTTCAGGCAGTCTTCTGTTCACTCGCATTTTCGTTAACCCTGCCTTGGAGATTCACCATGTTTGCCAAACTTGTTGCGGTATCCCTGTTGACACTGGCCAGCAGCCAATTGATGGCTGCCGAGTGCAAAGTCACCGTTGACTCCACTGACCAAATGTCCTTCAACACCAAGGCCATTGAGATCGACAAGAGCTGCAAGACCTTCACCGTCGAACTGACCCATTCCGGCAGCTTGCCGAAAAACGTCATGGGCCATAACTGGGTGCTGAGTAAAGAAGCCGACATGCAGCCGATCGCCACCGACGGCTTGAGCGCCGGCATCGACAAGCAGTACCTGAAGGAAGGCGATACCCGGGTTATCGCCCACACCAAGATCATCGGCGCCAAGGAAACCGATTCGGTGACCTTCGACGTGTCGAAGCTTGATGCCAACGAAAAATACGGTTTCTTCTGCTCGTTCCCGGGCCACATCTCGATGATGAAAGGCACTGTGACCCTGAAGTAAGCAGGTTCACCGCGTGATGATCGTTCCCACGCTCCTCGTGGGAATGCCTCCTGCGACGTTCTGCGTCACGCGTTGGGACACGGAGCGTCCCGGCCTGCATTCCCACGCAGAGCGTAGGAACGATCAGCGCAAAAAAGCCCGCTGAAGCTCAACACTTCAGCGGGCTTTTTCATTCGCTCATTCCTCAAGGCGCAAAGGGCATCACACGTTTCATGATCGTTCCCACGCTCCGCGTGGGAATGCCTCCTGTGACGTTCTGCGTCACGCTTTGGGATGCGGAGCGTCCCGGCCTGCATTCCCACGCAGAGCGTAGGAACGATCAGCGCAAAAA
>NZ_RCOE01000092.1:6739-9526 GCF_004321495.1 Pseudomonas sp. Sample_10 | reverse complement strand
CATGTCAGTCTCCCAGCGGCAGGTGATCGTCGCCGCCGCGGTAATCGTCCAGGGCGAGTTTGATCCGCCGCAGACGTTCTTGATTGTCTTGAGGGTTGGCCAGTGCGAGTTCGGTGGCAAGCACATCAATGGCCAGCAGCATGCCGTAGCGTGCCGCCGTGGGCTTATAGATGAATGAAGTTTCGGCGCTTTGCAGCGGCAGGACGATGTCCGCCAATTGTGCCAACGGCGAATCGCTGCGGGTGATGGCCAGGACGCGTGCGCCGTAGTTGCGTGCCAGTTCTACCGTTTCGACCAGCTCCGGCGTGATCCCGGTCAGCGAACAAACGATCAGCACATGGTCGGGGCTCAGGCTGGCCGCGGTGACCCGCATCATCACCGCGTCGTGGCACACCGCAATCGGGTAACCGAGGCGCACCAGGCGCACTTGCAGTTCATCGCTGCACAAGGTCGAGCAGCCGCCCATGCCGAACGCGTGAATCATCCGCGCCTTGCCCAGCAGTTTGACGGCATCGGTAAAACGCGACTCGTCAAAGGCTGCCAGGTGCTGGCGCAAGGTCGATTCGATATCACCGACGATCTGTCCGTAAAACGCCGACTGATCCGGTGTGCCCGCCGGGTCGAGAAACCGGCTGCCGACGCCGTTGGCCTGGGCCAGTTGCAAGCGCAGGTCACGCAAGTCCTTGCAGCCGACCGTGCGGGCAAACCGCGACAAGGTGGCGGTGCTCACCTCCGCCCGCTGCGCCAGCTCATCGAGACTGGCGGACGCGGCGAACCCTACGTCGTCGAGCATCAGCCGGGCGATGCGGCCTTCGCCGGCACTGAAGGAGTCCTGACGGGCGCGGATCTGGTAGAGGATGTCCATGACGGGCGACTCCGGTTAAATCAGGTAAGAAAGGCCAACGGTCAGACCAAAAGCGACGAGCGAGATCAATGTCTCAAGCACGGTCCAGGTCTTGAAGGTCTGGGTGACGGTCATGTTGAAGTATTCCTTGATCAACCAGAAGCCACCGTCGTTGACGTGGGAAAAAATCACCGAACCCGCGCCGGTGGCCAGCACCAGCAACTCCGGATGCGGATAACCCAGGCCGATAGCCACCGGCGCCACCACGCCCGAGGCAGTGGTCATGGCCACGGTGGCAGAACCTGTGGCGATGCGCATCAGTGCGGCGAACAACCAGCCCATCAACAGCGGTGACAAATGGAATTCATGGGCCAGGCCGACGATCTGGTCGGTGACGCCGGCGTCCACCAGAATCCGGTTCAGGCCGCCACCGGCACCCACCAGCAGGGTAATGCTGGCGGTCGGCGCCAAACATTCGTTGGTGAACTTGAGGATCGATTCGCGGTTGAACCCTTGGGCCAGACCGAGGGTCCAGAAGCTCAGCAATGTCGCCAGCAACAGCGCGATCACCGAGTTGCCGATGAACAGCAGGAACTGGTTGAAACCCGTACCCGGCGTGGAAATCAGGTTGGCCCAGCCGCCGATCAGCATCAACACCACCGGCAACAGAATCGTCGCCATGGTGATGCCGAAACCCGGCAGGCTGTCGCGCGGTTCGCGTTCGAGGAACTGGCGCTCCAGCGGGTTCTCCGCCGGCAGCTGGATGCGCGGCACAATGAATTTGGCGTACAGGGGACCTGCGATGATCGCCGTCGGAATGCCGATCGCAATCGCGTAGAGCAAGGTCTGCCCCACCGACGCCTGATACACCTGCACCGCCAGCATCGCCGCCGGGTGCGGCGGCACCAGCGCGTGGACCACCGAGAGCCCGGCCACCATCGGCAAGCCGACCATCAGGATCGACACGCCGACCCGTCGCGCTACGGTGAATGCAATCGGCACCAGCAACACAAAACCGACTTCGAAGAACAGCGGCAATCCCACCAGGAACGCGATGCAAACCATTGCCCAGTGCGCGTTCTTCTCGCCAAAACGGTCGATCAAGGTCCGCGCCACCTGCTCGGCGCCGCCGGACTCGGCCATCATCTTGCCGAGCATCGTACCCAGCGCTACCACCAGCGCGATGTGCCCCAGGGTCTTGCCGACGCCGGCCTCATAGGCCCCCACCACACCCGACGGCGGCATGCCTGCCACCAGGGCGAGGCCGATGGAAATCAGGGTGATGACAATGAACGGATTGAGCCGGTAACGGGCGATCAGAACGATCAGAGCAATGATGGCGATGGCGGCATACACCAGCAGCCAATAGCCGAAGGACAGGGTCATGCGCTACTCCTCGCGAGGGTCACGTCGAAATATTTGTGAAACTCATAAAACATTTCGAGGCGCGATTATCAAACGAGGTGAAATTAATTTTCGTGAAGAGGTAAGAAGTGTCGCTCACGGATATGCCGTGTCGCGAATACTGAAAATCGAGCAGGTGGATTTTCATGACCCGACTGATCGTTCCCACACTCTGCATGGGAATGCAGCTCGGGACCCTCTGCGTCCACTGCGAAGCCGAACGCGGAGCGTCCGAAGAGGCGTTCCCACGCGGAGCATGGGAACGATCACAGGCGGGTCTCAGTCGTGATGAACCCGGGCGCGTCGATCGTTCCCACGCTCTGCGTGGGAATGCAGCCCGGGACGCTCTGCGTCCACTGCGAAGCCGAACGCGGAGCGTCCGAAGAAGCGTTCCCACGCGGAGCATGGGAACGATCACAGGCCGGTCTCAGTCGTGATGAACCCGGGCGCGTTGATCGTTCCCACGCTCTGCGTGGGAATGCAGCCGGGACGCTCTGCGTCCACTGCGAAGCCGAACGCGGAGCGTCCGAAGAAGCGTT
>NZ_RCOE01000092.1:0-6729 GCF_004321495.1 Pseudomonas sp. Sample_10 | reverse complement strand
CCGGGACGCTCTGCGTCCACTGCGAAGCCGAACGCGGAGCGTCCGAAGAAGCGTTCCCACGCGGAGCATGGGAACGATCACAGGCCGGTCTCAGTCGTGATGAACCCGGGCGCGTCGGAGCAATTTCTTGCAACGCTCGGACAAATGCAGCACTCGCAGATGCTTGCCGGCCTTGTTGTAGCGCTCGCGCAGAGTGTCGAGCGCGGCGATGGCGGAGTAGTCGACGAAGCTCAAATGACGACAATCGAGCGTCACTTGCGCCGGGTCGTTGGCCGGATCGAATTGGTTGAGAAATGGCGTGGTCGAGGCGAAGAACAGCGTACCGTGGACCCGGTAAAGCTTGCTGCCGTCGCTCTCCAGATGACTGTCGGCGTACAGCTGCCGGGCCTGTTGCCAGGCAAAATTCAGCGCCGCGATAATGATGCCGCACAGCACGGCGGTGGCCAAATCGGTGAACACGGTAATCACCGTCACGGCGATGATCACCAGCGCATCGTTCAGCGGGACCTTGTTCATCACCCGCAGCGAGGCCCAGGCGAAGGTCTGTTGCGACACCACGAACATCACCCCGACCAATGCCGCCAACGGAATGCGCTCGATCAGCGGCGACAGGAACAGGATGAACAACAGGATCGACACCCCGGCCACCACCCCGGACAAGCGCCCGCGCCCACCGGAGCTGAGGTTGATCACTGTCTGGCCGATCATCGCGCAGCCGCCCATGCCCCCGAATACGCCGGAGACCATGTTGGCTGCCCCCAGCGCCACACATTCGCGGTCCGGGTAGCCACGGCTCTCGGTGATTTCATCGGTGAGGTTGAGGGTCAGCAGGGTTTCCAGCAGGCCCACCAGCGCCATCAGGATCGCGTACGGCGCGATGACGCGCAGGGTTTCCAGGTTCCATGGAATATCCGGCAATGCCAGCGTCGGCAGACCGCCGGCGATGTGCGCCATGTCGCCGAGGGTGCGGGTCGGCAAGCCGAGCAGATACACCGCCAGGCCCACCCCCAGAATTGCCACCAGTGCCGGCGGCACGGCGCGGGTCAGGCGTGGCAGCCCATACACGATGGCCATGGTCACGACGACCAGGCCGACCATCATGTACAGCGGCGTACCACTGAGCCAGCTTTCGCCATTCTTGAAATGCTCCAGCTGCGCCAGCGCAATGATGATCGCCAAGCCGTTGACGAAGCCGAGCATCACCGGGTGCGGCACCATGCGCACCAGTTTGCCCAGCCTTAGCAAACCGAACGCCATCATGATCAAACCACCGAGCAAGACCGTGGCCAGCAGGTACTGCACACCGTGTTGCACCACCAGCGCGACGATCACCACCGCCATCGACCCGGCAGCGCCGGACACCATGCCCGGCCGGCCGCCGAACAGCGCGGTCAGGGTGCAGATGATGAATGCGCCATAAAGCCCCATCAGCGGATTGAGATGGGCGACCAGGGCGAAAGCGATGCATTCGGGCAGCAGGGCGAAAGAGGTGGTGAGTCCGGCCAGGGCATCGGCGCGCAGAATTCTTGGTTTCATGGGGGACCGCATACAGGGCAGCAAAAAGAGTGTGCGGATGTTACGGATGCACATTCACAAATGCCATCGCGGGCAAGCCCGCTCCCACAGATTCTGCGTCGTACACCCGTTGCGTGAACCACACAATACCTGTGGGAGCGTGGCTTGCCCGCGATGAACGATGACGCAGTCCAAACCAGAAAAGAGATGCCAGGCCTATTTCAGTCGTTGAAGTTCGTTGAGGCATAAAGCGCCAGCTTGCCCTGGATAAAATCCAGAAAGCACTGAATTCGCAAGGCCAGCTGCGAGTTGCGGTAGTAAACGGCATTGATCGGTTGGCGATAGCCACTGTTGAACTCTGCCAGCAACACTTTCAAGCGGCCGGCACGAATGTCTTCGATGGTCATGTAGTGCGACAGGCTGGCGATGCCCTGCCCTTCCAGCGCCAGATGGCGGATGGTTTCACCGCTGGAGGCGCTGAGCGCCGCCTCGATCGGCCAGCGATCGCCATGCACATAACGCAACGGCCACTGGTTGAGGCCTTCGTTCTGGGTGAAGCCCAGCAAGGTATGGGCGGACAGGTCTGCCACCGCGGTCGGCGTGCCGTGTTTTTCCAGGTACGCCGGGCTGGCGACGATGTGCAACGGGCTGCAACCGAGTGAGCGCGCGTGCAGGGTCGAGTCCGCCAGCGTGCCGATCCGGATGGCGATGTCGGTACTTTGCTCCAGCAAATCGATGATCAGATCGTTGCTGTTGAGCTCAAGCTGGATGTCAGGGTAGAGCCGCCGGAATTCATCGATGTAAGGCACGATGGCGTGCAGCATGAACGGCGAGGCCGCGTTGATGCGCAAACGCCCGGACGGCGTTTGCTGGCGCGAGGACAAGCGCTCTTCGAGCTCGTCCATCTGATCGAGAATCAGCTTGGCGTGTTCGAAGAAATACTTGCCCTCCTCGGTCAGGTCCATGCGCCGGGTGGTGCGGTTGATCAGCGTGGTATCGAGCTTGGCCTCCAGCCGCGACAGCGTGCGGCTGACCGCCGACGGGGTTTGCCCGACCTGCTCGGCCGCCGCTGAAATCGATCCGCACTCAATCACGCAGACGAAAATCTGCAACTCATCGGACCTGGCTTTCACGTTTGCCCCTCATTCAAAAACTGGCTTGATAGTAGCTGGATGCGGGGCAAAAGGAACCTCAGGCCTTGAGGCCGAACACCTCGGTCAAATGCTGTTCATAACGCGCCACGTCACCTTCGATGTTCGGGCGTTTCATCACGTCCACGCTAAGGAAGGTCGGCAAACCGCTCATGCCGAGGAATTCGTTGGCCTTGTGGAACGGGAAGTACACCGCGTCCACACCTTTGCCTTCGAAGAAGTCGGTCGGGTCGTCGAAGGCTTGCTGCGGTGCGTTCCAGGTCAACGACAACATGTATTGCTTACCGTGGATCAAACCGCCGCTGCCGTACTTTTGCGACGCATCGGAACGGGTGCGGCCGTCGCTGGCGTACAGGCTGCCATGACCTTCGGTAAAGACTTCATCGATGTACTTCTTTACGGTCCACGGTGCGCCCATCCACCAGCCAGGCATCTGGTAGATGATCACGTCGGCCCAGAGGAACTTGGCGACTTCTTCAGCCACGTCGTAGCCCTCGTCGATGAACGTGGTTTTCACGTCCACGCCGCCACGGTCCAGCACGCTTAACGCAGCTTCATGCAGGGTGGTGTTGTAACGGCCATCGGAGTGGGCAAATTTTTTGCCGCCGTTGAGCAACAGAACTTTTTTCATGGGAGGTCTCGGGAAGGTCAGGAATCGGATGGCGGCAGATTAACGATCTGCCTCGCGCGGAATAAGCGCTCATTGCACAAAATTCATTTGACCCACACGCACGAATCAACAAGAGATTGTTGCCTTAGACTGGCGCCGATTCTGACCAGAGGACCTCCTAATGAGTGAAATCCAAGGCTTCATCCTGCATGCCAAGACCCGCCCGGAAAAATCCGCGGCCTTCGAAGCGTTTTTCAGCGACCACGTAGAAGCGAGTCGTGCCGAGCCCGGCTGCATCGAGTACCACATGCTGCGCGACAAACAGGACCCGACGCTGTTTATCTTCTATGAGATCTGGCAATCACAGGCCCATCTCGACGTGCACTCGAACCTGCCGCACATGAAGCAGTTTCTTGAGCAGCGCGATGAGTACCTGGAGCGTGACTTCGAGATCCGCGCCATCGAGATGATCAGCCCGTCGTCCGCTAGCCGCTGATCAACAAATGGCCGCCGAGCAATCCGAGGCCAATGAAGAACACACGCTTGAACAGCACGGCGCTGATCCGCTGACGCAGCCATTGCCCGAGCATCATGCCGAGCACCGCAGGAATCAGCACCAGCAGCGACGCACTCAACTCGCCCCCGCCCAAAGCCCCGCGCCACAGTAACCCGCCGGCCAGGGCGAGGGTCGAGACAGTGAACGACAGGCCCAGTGCCTGCACCAGTTCATCCTTGCTCAACCCCAGTGCCTGCATATACGGCACTGCCGGGATCACGAAGACGCCGGTAGCCGAGGTAATGACGCCGGTGACCAGACCGCAGAGCGGCCCCAGCCAACGTTCGTTGCGACTCCCCACACGCAGGGTTGGCAGAAACAGACCACTCAAGGCATACAGCATCAACGCCGCTCCCAGCCCCCGCACCACCCAGTGCCCACCGGCCATGCCGATCCACAGCGTGCCCATGCCGGTGCCAAGGAAAATCGCCAACAACATCGGCCATAACCGCTTGACCAACCCCGGCAGATGCCCTCCGAACGCCAGTTGCCAGAGGTTGGTCAAGGTGGCTGGAATAATCAGCAGAGCCGCAGCTTGCGACGGAGCCATAGCCAGACCGAGCAAGCCCATGGCAACGGTCGGCAGGCCGAGGCCGATCACCCCCTTGATCATGCCGGCCAGCAGGAAGGTGGCGATGATCAGAAATGAAAGGGCCAGACCGAGGTTTTGGTAGAACGTGACGAGCGTATTCATGGGGCTATCCTGAGCCCGGATTGGCCAGTTGAAAATCTGCCATATACTAAGGCTGCCTCTTGCCTGGCAAGAGCCTGAAAAATTGATCGCGCCGACTGACGCCTTCGCGGGCGAACGCGATCCCACATCTGATCGCGTTCGCCCGGAACACCCCGGTCACCTGTGGGAGCGGGCTTGCCCGCGATGAGGCCAGTCCAGACAACGCATAACCGGCGGCTACCCATGCACTTCGACCTCACCGACCTGCGCCTCTACCTGAACATCCTCGACACCGGCAACATCACCGCCGGCGCCACGCGCAGCCATTTGTCCCTGGCAGCGGCCAGCGCGCGAATCCGCGCCATGGAGTCGTCATTGGGCACCGATTTTTTGCAACGCGGTCGTCGTGGTGTCACGCCAACACCTGCCGGAAAAGCCCTGGCGCGGCATGCCAGGGTTTTGCTGCAACAGGCACAGCGCATGCAACAGGACCTGGCCGAATACGCCAACGGCGTCAAAGGGCAGGTCCGATTACTGTGCAACACCACGGCAATCACCGAGTACCTGCCGGAGTTGCTTGCCGACTTCCTGCGCGAACACCCCAATCTCGATATCGACCTGCAGGAACTGCCCAGCGCACGCATCACTCACGCGCTGCGCCAGGGAGCGGCGGACCTCGGCGTTGTCTCCGATGCAGTGGATACCACTGACCTGCAGACCTGCGCGTTTCGCGACGACCCGTTGGTGCTGATCATGCCCCACGAACATCCCTTGGCACAGGCGAGCTCGGTGAGCTTTGCCGACACGCTGCATCACCACTACGTCGGGCTGAACGCCAATAGCGCACTGGCGGTGTACCTGGAGGAACAGGCGCTGCACGCAGGTTCACGCATGCAGATCCGCATCCGCGCCGATGGCTTCGATGGCGTGATGCGCATGGTTGCCCGCGGGGCGGGACTGGCGATCGTACCGCTGGCCGCAATCGAACGCGCCCCCATCGGACCGACCTTCAAGCGCCTCGCCCTGCAAGAACCCTGGGGCCAACGCAAGCTGTTGCTTTGTGCCCGGGACTTCGCCGCATTACCCGGCTACGCCAAGGCCCTGCTGCATGCATTGACGCTCTCCTGAGTCGTCGAACGCTGTGCGTTTCTGGACAGCTCAGTGTCGAGCACAGACAACTGAGCAAGGAACGGGCGCTATAGGGTGCGACTTCAGTTCCAGTACCCACTGCCGGAGTCATCATGACCGCACCGATTACCGTTCTTCGCGACACTCACCCGCTGCCCGTGCTCGACGCCTGCAAATGGGAAAAACTCGAAGGCGACCCGCACACCGTCAACCTGAACGCCTACACCAGTGAAGACGGCAGCAAGATCATGGGCACCTGGATCTGCACGCCGGGCAAGTGGTATGTGGACTACGTGAAATGGGAGTACTGCCACTTCCAGGAAGGCTACTGCATCATCACCCCGGAAGGCATGGCGCCGATCCACCTGCGCGCCGGTGACATTTTCATCGTCGAGCCAGGCATGAAAGGTACGTGGGAAGTGGTGGAAACCGTGCGCAAGTATTTCGTGTTCGCCTGATGGAAAAAACCGGGTGATCACCCGACGTGATCTCCCGGTCAAAAAAACCTGCAGGGGCAATACCAAACCTGTGGCGAGGGAGCTTGCTCCCGTTCGGCTGCGTAGCAGTCGTGAAATCAGCAAGCACGTTTTCCTGAAACTGCGCATTTGCCTTATTTTGGGTCCGCTGCGCGAACCAGCGGGAGCAAGCTCCCTCGCCACAAAAGTCCGCGTAAATAAGTGAAATGGGAGTACTGCCAAGTATTTCGTGTTCGCCTGATGGAAAAAACCGGGAGATCACCCGACGTGATCTCCCGGTCAAAAATACCTGCAGGGCATCACCAAACCTGTGGCGAGGGAGCTTGCTCCCGTTCGGCTGCGAAGCAGTCGTGAAATCAGCAAGCACGTTTTAGCTGAAACTGCGCATTTGCCTCATTCCGGGTCCGCTGCGCGAACCAGCGGAAGCAAGCTCCCTCGCCACAAAAGTCCGCGTAAATACGTGAAATGGGAGTACTGCCAAGTATTTCGTGTTCGCCTAATGGAAAAAACCGGGAGATCACCCGACGTGATCTCCCGGTCAAAAAAACCTGCAGGGGCAATACCCAACCTGTGGCGAGGGAGCTTGCTCCCGTTCGGCTGCGAAGCAGTCGTGAAATCAG
>NZ_RCOE01000106.1:0-9666 GCF_004321495.1 Pseudomonas sp. Sample_10 | reverse complement strand
AAGCAAAGCAAAGCAAAGCAAAGCAAAGCAAAGCAAAGCAAAGCAAAGCAAAGCATCAAAACTTCTTTGACTCGACAGCGCACACCCACCCAGAGTCAGGCCGGCCGGTAGGCCGCCTCGCTCTTGCTTTGGCTTTGGCTTTGGCTTTTGATTTTCTTGCCCCATCGAGAGGCCGAGTGGAGGTTCTGCGTAGTGGGCAACCCGGCATGGATGCCGGGTTAGCCGCCCCCGGCCATGGATGGCCGATGGCGGCGGGCCCACGGAGCAGGACCGGAGCGAGGGCATGCCGAGCCTAGGCGAGGCACCGAACGAAAGGGGCAAGAGCGTTTGGTTACTTTGCGCTTTTCAAAGTGACCCGCTGTAAGAGCGGAACCCTAAGTGGCCGTTACCGCAGCAACGGATATGTACACCTCATAACGAAAAAGCCGCCGTTACCACAGCAACGGATATGTACACCTCACAACATAAAAGCCACCGTTACCACAGCAACGGATATGTACACCTCACAACGTAAAAGCCGCCGTTACCACAGCAACGGATATGTACACCTCACAACATAAAAGCCGCCGTTACCGCAGCAACGGATATGTACACCACCAAAACAAAAAAATCTCAGAGAGCCACACCCTGCTCATCCATCTTGCGCCGCAAGCTCAACGGACGCATGTCAGTCCAGGTCTCCTCGATGTAAGCCAGGCACTCCTTTTTCAACCCGCTCTTGCCCACGGTACGCCAGCCTTGCGGCACAGCTTTGTAGTCGGGCCAGATCGAGTATTGCTCTTCGTGGTTGACCACGACCTGAAAGAGGATGTCCTCGCGGTCGAATACTGAAGTCATGCTGTTTCTCCGTCAGTGTAGGGTGGGCCGCACGCTGCGTGCAGCCGCTATGTAGAAGGAACGTTCCGGCCCCCGGAAAATTTAAAGACCGGCAGTTGCAGCGGCCAATGCCCGGCCGAAAATCTCGGCGACACGGTCGATTTCCGCGGCGGTAATCACCAGCGGCGGCAGGAAACGCACCACCGCGCCATGCCGGCCACCCAGTTCCAGGATCAAGCCACGCTTGAGGCATTCGCGCTGCACCAGCGGCGCCAAACGCGCAAAGGCAGGCGGATGCCCCAACGCGTCCAGCGCCCCCGTCGGGTCGACCAGTTCGACGCCAAGCATCAAGCCACGACCGCGAATGTCACCCAGTTGCGGGAAGTCGTGCTGCAGGATGCGCAAGTGTTCGCTCAAGCGTTCGCCCATGGCGGTGGCGTGTTCGCACACTTTGTGTTCAACCAGGTAACGCATCACCGCAGAACCGGCAGCCATGGCCATCTGATTGCCACGGAACGTCCCGGCATGGGCGCCCGGCAACCAGGTGTCGAGCCAGTCTCGATACACCACCACCGCCAACGGCAGACTGCCGCCGATGGCCTTGGACATCACCACCACGTCCGGAATGATCCCCGCATGCTCGAAGGCGAACATCTTGCCCGTGCGGGCGAAACCGCTCTGAATCTCGTCGACGATCAACGCGACGCCAGCCTTTTCGGTAATCCGGCGCAACCCACGCAACCAGTCCAGATCGGCCGGGATCACCCCGCCCTCGCCCTGCACAACTTCAACGATCACCGCCGCCGGCAATAGCACGCCGGCTTCCGGGTCGTTCAACAGGTTTTCCAGATAACTCAAGTTGGCCTTGACCCCTTGCGCGCCGCCCAAACCAAAGGGGCAACGGTAATCGTAAGGGTACGGAATGAACTGCACGCCATTGCCGAGCAAAGCGCCCAGCGGCTTTTTCGGCCCCAGACTGCCCATCAGGCTCAACGCGCCCTGGCTCATGCCGTGGTAACCGCCCTGGAACGACAAAACGGTGCTGCGACCGGTGGCGGTGCGCACCAGTTTCAGCGCCGCTTCTACGGCATCGGTGCCGGTGGGACCGCAGAACTGGATCTTCGCTTGCGCGCCCAGTGCTGGCGGCAACAAGCCGAACAGGTCCTGTACGAACCGGTCCTTGACCGGCGTCGTCAGGTCAAGCGTATGCAGAGGCAACTCGTCAGTCAGCACTTGCTGGATGGCTTCGATCACCACCGGATGGTTATGCCCCAACGCAAGAGTGCCGGCGCCCGCCAGGCAGTCGATGAACGTGCGACCTTCGACGTCTTCGACATGAATGCCCTTGGCGCGCTTGAGGGCCAGTGGAATGCGTCGCGGGTAGCTGCGGGCGTTGGATTCCTGTTGGCTCTGACGGGCCAGTAACGGCGATTCGGCGAACTGATAAAGCGACTCGGTCGGGGCGACCCGGGCCGGCTGATCTTCGATAAGACTGGTAGCGACTGACATCTCTCGACCCCTCAATAAGGTTTTCCTGTTGTGGAAACGCATCAGGGGCTCAAGGATTTAGACCTTCGACAAGGCTTTGTGCATAGGGATGACGGGGAGACCCGCCACTGTCAGGGGTTCGGCCTGCGGCTGGTAACCCAGGCGCCGATAAAAGGCTTCGCCGGTTCGCGTGCTGTTCAGTCGCGACTGGCGAAGCCCCTGATTGATCAGCCAGCCCTCAAGATCGCGCACCAACGCTTGGCCGACCCCGCGACGAAACCACTCCGGCATCACATAGCAGAACGCAACCTGCCCCTGATTCGACGCCATCGCCACCCCCACCGGTTTGTCGTGCAGCAGGGCGAGGTTGAGGTACAGGTGTTGATCCGAGAGCCAAAGCTGGATGTTTTCGTGGGTTTGATTTTGCGTCCAGGTCGCAACGACTTGCGGCTGATTACGATGGTCGAGGGCGCAACCGACCCGAATGGAGCGCTCGATGATGCGGCTGATGATACCGGCGTCGGCCGGAGTCGCCTTGCAGGTATGTATGGGTTCGTCCATGGCGCCGTTACCTCAATCCATTGAGTGTCAGGGAACGATAGTTGTACGAGAGCCGGACGACCAATTCAGAGAAGTTACATTTGATGTAGCGCCCGCGGGAGCGGCGGTGCGACGATTCGACTTGCCCGCGATGGCGTCCTGGCAGGCGATATTGATGCTGAATCTGCCGGCCTCATCGCTGGCAAGCCAGCTCCCACAGGTAATGTGTCGTGCCCGGTTGATGCGGCCAACACAAGACCTGTGGTGTTTGTCAGACCGGTTGCAACGGCATGCTCAATTCAACCCGCAATCCATCCGGGCGGCTGTCGAAATGCAACGTACAACCACAGCGCTGGACGATGGCCTGGACAATTGCCAGGCCGAGACCGCAACCGGTGCTTTGACCGTTGCGCCAGAATCGCTGGGTCAGGTGTTGCACGTCATCCTCGGCAATGCCCGGTCCATGATCGCGGACCACGAACTGCACACGGTTGCCGCTGGTTTGCAGGCTGAGCTCAACCTCACCTTCGCCGGGCGTATGGCGCAAGGCGTTGTCCAGCAAGTTGCGCAGCGCGGCAATCGACAGCACCGCAGGCATTTGTACCGGCGCCTGGGAGACCCTGGCGGGCAATTGCAATTTAATGCGCTGGCGATCACCGCCGGCGGCGTCCTGAATCGCCAGTTTTGCCACCTGCTCGGCGCTGCATTGCACACCGTCGTCAAACGACAAACTGCCCTCGACCCGGGCCAGCAACAACAACTGTTCAAGCGTGCGGTGCAGACGGTCGGCGCCCTCCTCGGCCCGGGCCAGGGATTGATCGCGAGCCGCGCCATCGGTCATGCGCGCCACCTGCAGATGGGTCTTGATCGCGGTCAGCGGGCTGCGCAATTCATGGGCCGCGTCACCGGTCAGCCGGCGCTCGCGCTCGATGGTCTTGCCGATGCGCTGGAACAGCTGGTTCTGCGTGTCCAGCAGCGGTTGCAGTTCGCTGGGCAGTGGCTGGACCTGCAAAGGTTCCAGGGAGTCGGCGCTGCGACGCATCAAGGCATCGCGCATGCGATTGAGCGGCGCCAGTCCCTGGCCGATCCCCAGCCACAACAGGCACAGGCAACCCAGCAGCGCCACACCCACCGGCACCGAAGCGGCCAGCAGGATCGACATGTTCAACGCTTCCCGTTCAATTTGCCGATCCGCGGTGGTGATCCGCAGATCGCCTCGCGCGAGGGTAAAACTGCGCCACGGCGCGCCGTCGATCTTCTGATCGTGGAAGCCCATTTTCTCGGCTTCCAGGGTTTGGCCAGGGTCCGTGTGACTGCGGGCGAGGATTTCCCCCCGCAGCGAGCTGACCTGGCACGCCATGCCACCGGGAATGCTCAGCTGTTCGGCACTGAAATGCGTGCCCTCGCCCTTGCTCGGCAATGGCGGCAATTGCTCCATCAGCCCGGCGACCATCCGCGCCGAAGCCACCAGGCGCTGGTCGAGGGAGAACATCATCTGGTTGCGCAAGTCGCTGAGCATCCAGGCCGCGGCCAGCGCCCAGATCAGCGCAAACGCGGCGCCGAGCGTCAGGCTCAGGCGCAAACGCAAACTCATCACTTCGATTGATCTCCGCCGTCGGCCGGCCCCAGGCGATAGCCCAGACCGCGCACTGTTTCAACGATGCCTTTACCCAGTTTGCTGCGCAGATGATGGATATGCACGTTGAGGGCGTTGCTTTCCAGTTCGTCGTTGAAGCCGTAGACGCTGTCCTTGAGTTGCTCGGTGGACAACACCCGGCCACGGTTATGCAGCAGGGCCTGCAACAGCGACTGTTCGCGACGCGAGAGGTCCACTGGACGACCGGCGAGCGTGGTTTCGCGGCTGCTCGGGTCGTAGGTCAGGGCGCCGTGTTCGATCAGATTGACACTACGCCCTGCCACCCGCCGCAACAGCGTATGCAGGCGCGCGGCCAGTTCGCGCAGGTCGAAAGGCTTGAGCAAATAGTCGTCGGCGCCGGCCTGCAGACCGTCGACGCGGTCAATGACCGAGTCCCTGGCCGTGAGGATCAACACCGGTAGCTCCAGACCGTTGTGGCGCAATTGCTGAAGTAACTTCAGGCCGTCTTCATCGGGCAAACCGAGATCGAGCACCATCACGTCGAACTCCGCCACCTTGAGCATCGCCCGGGCTGCAGACGCGGTGGCCACGTGCTCAACGGTCAGGCCCTGGGCGGTCAGGCCGGCGACGATGCCGCTGGCGATCAACTCATCGTCTTCGCAAACCAGTACGTGCATAAGAGCCTCGTGTAAATAAAGCGGATTAGGCCGGCGACCGATTAAGCGGACATTATGCCGCAAGTGCCATTGCCACAAGGCTGCCAAGGTTAATCATCGGTTAATCGTCGCCACCCATTGTGCTGCTCACTTGCAAAAGATAAGGCTTTTCCATGCGCCATCTGTTCCTACTCGTCGCCCTGTTGTTCTCCGGCCTGACCCAGGCCGGCACTGATCCGTTTGCAACCAAGCCAGAGTTTCTGCCGGTCGACAAAGCGTTTGTCTTTACCTCGCAGCGCCTTGAGTCCGGCGAAACCCAATTGTTCTGGCAGATCGCCGACGGCTATTACCTGTATCAGAAGCGGCTGAAGTTCGACGGTTTACCGATCGGGCAGCAACCTGCATTACCGCAGGGCGAAGCGCACAGCGACGAGTTTTTCGGTGAACAGCAAGTCTATCGTCAGGGTCTGGAGTTGAAGATTCCTGCCGGTGCCACCGGCCAGGTCAAGGTCGGGTTCCAGGGCTGTGCCGACGCAGGTTTGTGTTATCCGCCACAAACCCAGGTCGTGGACCTGGGTAACAGCGACGCCGCCGTTGCAACTGACGAAGCGCCGGACCAGGCATTGGCCAGCGGCCTGCAAAAGCAGGCATTGGGTTGGAGCTTGCTGGTGTTTTTCGGCCTCGGACTGTTGCTGGCGTTTACCCCCTGCTCGCTGCCGATGTTGCCGATTCTGGCGGGTTTGATCGTCGGCAGCGGCGCCTCGACCAAGCGCGGTTTTGCCCTCGCAGGCAGTTATGTGGTGAGCATGGCATTGGTCTACGCAGCGATGGGCGTGCTGGCGGCGCTGTTGGGGGCGAATCTGCAGGCACTGTTGCAAAATCCTTGGCTACTGGGCAGCTTCGCGGCGATTTTCGTATTGTTGGCGTTACCGATGTTCGGCTTCTTCGAACTGCAATTGCCGGTGGCGGTTCGTGATCGGCTGGAAAATGTCTCGCGCAATCAGCGCGGCGGCAGCCTGGTCGGCGCCGGTGTGCTGGGAGCTTTGTCTGGCCTGTTGGTGGGGCCGTGCATGACCGCGCCGCTGGCCGGCGCCCTGCTCTACATCGCGCAAAGTGGCAACGCGTTGCACGGCGGGCTGATCCTGTTTGCCCTGGGCATTGGCATTGGCATGCCGCTGCTGTTGCTGGTGACGGTCGGCAATCGCTTCATGCCCAAGCCTGGCGCCTGGATGAACCTGGTCAAAGGCATTTTCGGTTTCCTGTTCCTCGCCACTGCGCTGCTGATGCTGCGTCCGGTGCTGGATGAGTCCCTGTGGATCGGTTTGTGTGGCGCGTTGCTGGTGATTGCGGCCTACAGCGCCTGGAAGCAATCGGACGGCTTCGGTCGCGTGGCGCATCTGTTCGGTGCTACTTCGTTGTTGCTGGGCATGTGGGGAGGCTTGTTGATGATCGGCGCAGCAGGCGGCAGCGATGATTTGTTCAAGCCATTGCAGGTTTTCCGCGCTTCGAACTCGGCCGTTGCGGCTGTCCCGGTCGGTCACGACGCCTTCACTACCGTCAAGGACCCGCAAGCCCTGCAACGGGAACTCGACGCGGCGCAAGCGCAGGGCCAATGGGTACTGCTCGATTACTACGCCGACTGGTGCGTGGCGTGCAAGGTCATGGAAAAACAAGTGTTCGGTAAAACCAGCGTGCTTGAAGCCTTGAGCGATGTGCGCTTGCTCCGGCTGGACGTCACCGCCGACAATGCCGCCAGCCGTGAACTGCTCGGTCGCTACAAAGTACCGGGGCCGCCGAGCCTGTTGTGGATCGGTGCCGACGGCGTTGAGCGTCGCAGCCAACGCATCACCGGCGAGGTCGATGCCGACACGTTCCTGAAACGCTGGACCACCACCCGAGACGCTCGCTAATGCTGACCTTCACCCTCGGCACCTTTGCAATCGCGCTGAACCACCTGCTGCTGATCAGTGCCTTGGCACTGGCGACCTTTGTCGGTTGGCGAGTGGCCAAACGTGGGGGCGAGAACCCAGAGTCGGCGCTGTTCAGTCTGTTCCTGATCGGCATGCTCGCGGCGCGGGTCGGTTTCGTCGCCGTTTACTGGAACCACTATCGCAGTGATCCCTGGCAGATCATCGACCTGCGCGACGGCGGTTTCCTCGCTTGGCCGGGGGTGATCGCGCTGGTGCTTGCCACCCTGTACCGAGGCTGGCGTCGACCGGGTTTGCGCCGCCCTTTGGGCTTTGGTGTCGCCAGCGGCCTGGCGTTCTGGCTATTGGCGACCTTCTCCCTGGCGATCTACGAGCAAGGCACGCGCTTGCCGGAAATCGCCTTGCGTAATGCCGCCGGTGAAACGGTGCAACTGGCCGACTACAAGGGCGGCCCGCTGGTGATCAATCTGTGGGCCACCTGGTGTCCGCCATGCCGCCGGGAAATGCCGGTGCTGGAGAATGCTCAACAGCAACGCCCGGACCTGACGTTCCTGTTCGTCAATCAGGCCGAAAGCATGCAAAGCGTCGCAACGTTCCTGGAAACCCAAGGCCTCAGTCTGTCCAATGTATTGTTCGACGGCAGTGGTCGCCTGGGTCAGGCCGTCGGCTCAATGGCATTGCCAACTACGCTGTTCTACAGCCCCGACGGTCGCTTGCTGGGCAGCCATCTGGGTGAATTGTCGCAGGCCAGCCTGGCCCGCGCCCTGGAAAACTTCGATTCCGTACCTGCCACCTCTTCAAGGAAACTGCCATGCCCCGCCTCCGCCATCTGCTGACCCTGAGCCTCGGTGCCGCCCTGCTGCACTTGCCATGGGTGCAGGCCGAAGAGTTGCCCGAGGCGATCAAAAAGATCGAAGCCAAAGGCGCGAAGATCGTCGGCCAGTTCGATGCCCCTGATGGCTTGCGCGGGTACGCCGCGCAATACCAGAACCGAGGCATGGCGCTGTACCTGACGCCGGACGGCAAACACGTGCTGCTGGGCAATCTGTATGACGCCCAAGGCAATGACCTGAGCAGCGCACCGTTGCAGAAACTGGTGTACGCGCCAATGGCCAAGGAAGTCTGGGGCAAGATGGAAGCGAGCAACTGGATTGCCGATGGCAGCAAGGATGCACCGCGTATCGTCTACATGTTCAGTGACCCGAACTGCCCTTACTGCAGCATGTTCTGGGAACAGGCGCGGCCATGGGTCAAGGCCGGCAAAGTACAGCTGCGTCACATCATGGTCGGCATCATCCGCGAAGACAGCCCCGGTAAATCCGCCGCCCTGCTCGCCGCCAAGGACCCGCAAAAAGCGTTGCAAGACCACGAATCCGCCGGCAAGGCCAGTACGCTCAAAGCCCTGAAGGAAGTGCCACCGGCAATTGCGGCGAAACTGGCGGCCAACATGCAGTTGATGGAAGACCTGGAGCTGCAAGCCACTCCGGCCATTTTCTACATGGACAGCAAGGGTGAACTGCAACAGCAGCAAGGTGCGCCGTCGCCGGACAAACTGGCGAAGATTCTCGGGCCTAAATAGTGTTCTGATTTTGATCGTTCCCACGCTCCGCGCGGGAATGCAGCTCGGGACGCTTCGCGCCCTTCCAGAGCCGGACGCAGAGCGTCCGAAGAGGCATTCCCACGCAGAGCGTTGGAACGATCTCAAACGCAGAGCGTGGGAACGATCTCAAACCAACTAATTTCTTTGAGCCAAAAACTCGAGCAACGCCTCAGTGACAAACTGCGGATTCTCCAGATTGGAAATATGCCCCGCCTCCGGCACCAGCACACAGGGACAACCGATCAGCTCGGCCATTTCCTGCGCTTCGCTTGGTGGACGCGGCTTGTCCTGATCGCCACACAATACAAGCGTACTCGCCGCGTCCAGTTCGCCCAGACGCGGCAACAGATCATCACGCGCGAACGTAATCCGGCCCATCGGTACGATGCTTTCACGCAGACGTTGCGCTGGCAATGCAGCGAGTTTGGCGCGGAACGCCTGATACAACGCCGACTGCGGATCGATGCCCGGACGGAAGAAAATCGGTACCACGATGTCCAGCAACTGCGGTGCAATCACGCCGCTTTGTTCGATCATGTCGAACAACGAAAAATAGTACTGGCGGGTCGGTTCCGGCTCGACACCGACATAGGTGTCCATCAACACCAGGCCATTGAGCCGCTGCGGTGCCGACAACGCCAGGCGTACGCCCCACATGCCGCCGACCGACAGGCCGATCAGGGTCACACGCGCGATATTCAAATGATCGAGCAATGCCAAGGACTGGCGCGCCACATCGTCCAGCGATGCCGTGCCAGCAGGCAGCGCCCCCGATTCACCGTGGCCCCACAGGTCCAGCGCGATGACTCGATACTGTTGTGACAGCGCCGCGATCTGCGGCGCCCACATGGTCTGGTCCCACAGATAACTGCCGGCCAGCAGGACTGCCGGGCCAGAGCCTTGATCGATGTAGTGGAGGGGTTGGCCGTCTAGGGTTACGAAAGGCATCGTGTCTGCGCCAGTAAAAATGGAACAGCAAGACTGCGCGGCTGGCAGGTTGCAGTCAATCGCACCAATGTATGTATTCCTGCTGACGCCATC
>NZ_RCOE01000107.1:0-75264 GCF_004321495.1 Pseudomonas sp. Sample_10 | reverse complement strand
AACAGGCCCAGCAGATCAAGCCGACCCTGAACTTCCAGTACGCCGGCGACGTTCCGGTCTACGCCACGTCGCACGTGTTCAGTGCCAGCGGTGATGCAAACCAGTACAACGACATGAACGGCATCCGCTTCTGCGAAACCCCATGGTTGCTGGACGTCAATGATCCGCTGCGCCAACAAGTCACGGCACAATGGCCGCAAGCCGCCGGTAGCCTGGGCCGCCTGTACGCAATGGGCGTCGACGCCTATCGCCTGGCGCCACGCCTGGGTCAACTCAAGGCGCTGCCGGATAGCCGCATCGAAGGCCAGTCGGGCAGCCTCGGCATGACCCAGAACCAGCGTGTCGTGCGGCAGTTGCCGTGGGCAGAGTTCGTCAACGGCCAGGTTCAACGCCTGCCGAACACCCAACGCTGATGCCTGACAGGTCACGCCGGCAAAGCGGTCAGGATGCCGAGCGCCATGCGCTCGAGCATCTTCAACAACAAGGTCTGCGCCTGCTGGCGCAGAACTGGTTGTGCAAACGCGGCGAGCTTGATCTGGTCATGCTTGATGGCGATACAGTAGTATTCGTTGAAGTTCGCTACAGAAAAAACACTCAATGGGGTGGCGCGCTCGATAGCATTGATGAGCGCAAACGGCAGAAACTGATTTTTGCCGCGCAGTATTTTCTTCAGCGCGAGTCGCGCTGGGCCAATTCCCCTTGCCGTTTCGACGTGGTTGCCATCGACAGCAATCTCGATCAGTTGAACTGGTTGCAGAATGCCTTCGACAGCTGATTGCCTGCACCACGAAGCGGATACAACCCAACATTTTTGCTCTTTGTTTTGCGGGCTGCACTTTCACGTGCCGGACAGCCGCGCTCATTAAGGTCACACAGATGGACATGCAATCCAGAATTCGCCAGCTTTTTCAGGCCAGTATCGACACCAAGCAACAGGCGATGGACGTACTTGCACCGCACATCGAGCAAGCCAGCCAGGTCATGGTCAACGCACTGCTCAACGAAGGCAAAATGCTCTCCTGCGGCAACGGCGGTTCCGCCGGTGATGCCCAGCACTTCTCGTCGGAGCTGCTCAATCGCTTCGAACGCGAACGCCCGAGCCTGCCGGCCATCGCGCTGACCACCGACAGCTCGACGATCACCTCGATCGCCAACGACTATAGCTACAACGAAATCTTCTCCAAGCAGATCCGCGCGCTGGGTCAACCCGGCGACGTATTGCTGGCGATTTCCACCAGCGGCAACTCGGCAAACATAATTCAAGCGATCCAGGCCGCACATGATCGCGAAATGATTGTCGTAGCATTGACCGGTCGCGATGGCGGCGGCATGGCGTCGTTGCTGTTGCCCGAGGACGTGGAGATTCGCGTACCCGCCAACGTCACTGCACGCATTCAAGAAGTCCACCTGCTGGCGATCCATTGCCTTTGCGACTTGATCGACAGCCAACTGTTCGGGAGTGAAGAATGACCCCTAATCGCCTCGGCCTACTGGCCCTGACCCTGTGCCTCGGCATCAGCGGCTGCACCTCGGTGGTTAATGCCAGCCGTGAAGCACCGATTGAAGACGACCGCGGCACCCGCACCTTCGGCAGCAAGATCGATGATTCGCTGATCGACACCAAGGTCGGCGTGAACATCGCCAAGGCTGACCCGGCGCTGGATAACGACTCGCACATCGTCGTGACCAGTTTCAACGGCGTGGTGCTGCTCGCCGGCCAAACCCCGCGAGCCGACCTCAAAGCCAAGGCCGAACAGGCCGCCGCTGCCGTTCAGCGCGTGAAGACCGTTCACAACGAACTGCAAATTCTCCCACCCTCTGGCTTCCTGGCCCGCCAGAACGACACCTGGCTGACCTCCAAGATCAAGACACAAATGCTCACCGACCCGAACATCCCCGGTTCGCGCATCAAGGTCGTCACCGAGAACGGTATCGTTTACCTGCTGGGCTTGCTGACCAAACAGGAAGCCGCCCAGGCAACCAATCTGGTTCAGGGTGTTTCCGGCGTTCAGAAGATTGTGAAGTTGTTCGAGTACATTGACTGATCCTCTCAGCGATGGCGATTTTGACAACGCCATCGCCCCGTAGGAGCCAGCAAGCTGTGCTCCTACAAGTAACAAAAAAGGCGATCCTTCCGGATCGCCTTTTTTGTTATTTCACTACCTTCAAGCTCGGCCGACCGCTGGGTCGCGGCGGCTCGCTGTCCGGTGGCGGAACATCATCATCCGGCTCGATCTCTTCGTCCTCGCCCATAGGCGACTCGAGATCGAAGACCATGCCCTGACCATTCTCCCGAGCGTAGATGCCCAGGATCGATGCGATAGGCACGTACAACGTATGCGGCACTCCACCAAAGCGGCCTTCGAAGCTGACTGCTTCGTTGTCCATGTGCAGATGTCGCACGGCTTGTGGCGATACGTTCAGGACAATCTGCCCGTCACTGGCAAAACCTTGCGGCACTTGCACCGAGGGATACTCGGAATTCACCAGCATGTGCGGGGTGCAATCGTTATCAACAATCCACTCGTAGAGCGCGCGGACCAGATAAGGTCGACTGGAGTTCATAGCGGCTCCTTAAGCCTTAGCGCATATCGCGTTCGACGCCAGACAGACTCGCCTGGAAAGCCTCACGCGCAAACTGGCGCTCCATGTAATCAAGCAGCGGCTTGGCTGGCCGCGGCAGTTCTATACCCAGAATCGGCAATCGCCAGAGTATTGGTAATAGGCAGCAATCCACCAGACTTTGTTCCTCACTGAGGAAAAACGGCTTGTCGGCGAATAGCGGCGAAACGCCGGTCAGGCTCTCGCGCAGCTCTTTACGTGCCACGACACGGGCCGCTTCCTTGGTCCGCGAATCCAGAATCAGATCCACCAACCCACACCAGTCCCGCTGGATGCGATGCATCAGCAGGCGGCTGTTGGCGCGCGCCACCGGATAAACCGGCAGGAGCGGCGGATGCGGGTAACGCTCATCCAGATATTCCATTACCACCGTTGACTCCCACAACGCCAGATCACGATCGACCAGGGTGGGCAAGCTGCCATAAGGGTTCACTTCGATCAGTTTAGGCGGCTGACGGCCAGCTTCAACGTAAATGATCTCGGCGCTGACACCCTTCTCTGCCAGTACGATTCGCACTCGGTGGGAATAGTGGTCGGCGGGGTCGGAGTAACAGGCCAACCGATTGGTCACGCCCATGGCGATCCTCCTCGCTTGTAGAAATTATCGGAAGCGGAAAAACGAGCGCGCCCAGAGGGCGCCTCCCGTAACGCCTGGATCACCAGACTCGTTACATTTTCAGAGGCGCCCTTGGGCGCGCGCGATTAACAGCAATAGCTTGAAGCTTTATCAGTGCACATCTTTCCAGTATTCGCGCTTGAGCAAATAGGCGAATACGAAGAAGAACGCGAGGTACAGCAATACATACGTACCGATGCGCTGATGTTGCAGCTTAACCGGGTTAGCCGAGTAAGCCAGGAAGGTTACCAGATTCTTGACCTTCTCATCGAACTGCTCTTCGGTCAAAGCACCGCTTTTCGGCACGATGGTCAGCTGATCGCACGCTTCATGGGTCAGCGCAGTACCGGTCAGCGGATCAAATTGCTTCTTGCCGTCTTCGACGATCTGAACCTGTTTGCAACCGACGACCTGACGACCTTGCAGACCCACCAGAACGTTAGGCATACCGACGTTCGGGAAGACCTTGTTGTTCACACCCCAAGGACGCGACGGATCTTCATAGAACGACTTCAGGTAACCATAGAGCCAGTCGGTGCCGCGAACCCGGGCAACCAGGGTCAGGTCGGGCGGAGCCGCACCAAACCAGGCCTTGGCGTCAGCCGGCTGCATGCCGATGTTCATGTGATCGCCGATCTTGGCGCCGGTGAACACCAGATTCTCCAGCATCAGTTCGTGAGGAATGCCCAAGTCATCGGCAACACGCTCGTAACGCTGGAACTTGGCGCTGTGGCAGCCCATGCAATAGTTGGCGAAAGTGCGTGCGCCGTCCTGCATGGCTGCCTTGTCGGAAACGTCGATGTCGACTTTTTCCAGCTCCGGCCCAGCTTGTCCAGCAGCGAATGCGAACACCGGCAGCGCCGCAAGCATCAATACAGCAAATAGTTTTTTCATCAGCCAGTCACCCTTTCCGGAACCGGTTTGGTCTTCTCGAGCCTGGTGTAGAACGGCATCAGAATGAAGTAGGCGAAGTACAGGAAGGTGCAGACCTGCGACAGCAACGTACGACCTGGCGTCGGAGCCAGCACGCCCAGCACACCCAGGATCACGAACGAGATGCAGAACACGAAAAGCCAGATCTTGCTCAGCCAGCCCTTGTAGCGCATGGACTTGACCGGACTACGGTCGAGCCACGGCAGGACGAACAGCACAGCGATGGCCGCACCCATGGCAATTACACCCAGGAGCTTGTCCGGAACCGCACGCAAGATCGCGTAGAAAGGCGTGAAGTACCAGACCGGCGCAATATGCTCAGGCGTCTTGAACGGGTTGGCCTGTTCGAAGTTCGGCTTCTCGAGGAAATAACCGCCCATTTCCGGGAAGAAGAACACGATCGAGCAGAAGATGAACAGGAACACCACCACGCCGACGATATCTTTCACGGTGTAGTACGGGTGGAAGGCGATGCCGTCCAGCGGTACACCGTTTTCGTCTTTGTGCTTCTTGATGTCCACGCCGTCCGGGTTGTTCGAACCCACTTCGTGCAACGCCAGGACGTGCAGCACCACCAGACCCAGAATCACGATCGGCAGGGCGACCACGTGCAAGGCGAAGAAGCGGTTCAGGGTAATGCCGGAAATCAGGTAGTCACCTCGGATCCACTGAGTCAGGTCGTCGCCGATGAGCGGGATCGCACCGAACAGCGAGATGATCACCTGGGCGCCCCAGTAGGACATCTGGCCCCATGGCAGCAGGTAGCCCATGAAGGCTTCAGCCATCAGCGCCAGGTAGATCAGCATGCCGAAGACCCACACCAGCTCGCGCGGCTTCTGGTACGAACCGTAGAGCAAGCCACGGAACATATGCAGATAGACCACGATGAAGAACGCCGAAGCGCCAGTGGAGTGCAGCAAACGCAAAATCGAGCCGTACTCGACGTCGCGCATGATGTATTCGACAGAAGCAAATGCCTCTTCAGCCGACGGGGTGTAGCTCATGGTCAGCCAGACACCGGTGACGATCTGGTTGACCAGAACCAGCAGAGCCAGGGAGCCAAAGAAATAGAAGAAGTTGAAGTTCTTCGGGGCGTAGTACTTGCTGAGATGGTCTTCCCACATCTTGGTCGCGGGAAAGCGCGCATCAACCCAATCCATGAACTTGCTCATCACGCTTTCTCCGTATCGATGCCAATGACAATGATGTCATCGGTCTCATAGGAATGCGGGGGAACTGGCAGGTTCAAAGGCGCAGGTTGTGCCTTGTAGACGCGGCCAGCCAGATCGTAGTGGGAGCCGTGGCAAGGGCAGAAATAGCCACCAACCCAGTCCTTGCCCAGGTCAGCAGGTGCCACTTCGGGACGGAATGTCGGCGAGCAACCCAGGTGGGTGCAGATACCGATCAACAACAGAACTTCAGGTTTGATCGACCGCGTTTCCGGGTCGACATAGGTCGGTTGTGTCGAGTTCTTGGAGGTCGGGTCAGACAACTGGCCCTCGATCTTCTTCAGATTCCCCAGGATTTCCTGTGTACGGCGGACGATGAATACCGGCTGACCGCGCCACTCAGCAATCATCTGCTGGCCTGGCTCGATTTTGCTGACATTCACTTTCACCGGTGCACCTGCGGCTTTCGCCTTGGCACTGGGAAACCATGACCCCACGAACGGGACCGCAGCCCCCACCGCTCCTGCAGCACCCACCACGGATGTGGCTGCTACCAAGAAGCGACGCCGGCCTGCATTCACGCCGTCATTGCTCATTCAGTCCTCTCCCATCAGCTTTGTGGCCTGTTAAATCAGGCATCTACTAAGTAAATCTGTGCACTTATAAAAATTTTGCCGAATGGTAATGAAAAGCCCCAATTCTGACAAGGTAATTACCCCGAGGCACCACTGCCAAGCCTTGTAGTATAGGGGGTCTGCGGATGTGGCAAGTTGTCACAGCGCAATTCTTTGATAAATCTCACGCATAAAAAAACGCCCGGTTCCGTGAGGAATCCGGGCGTTCTTTTTTGAACGTGGAAACGAATTAACGCTTCGAGTACTGCGGACGCTTACGCGCTTTACGCAGACCAACTTTCTTACGTTCAACTTCACGTGCATCGCGGGTTACGAAGCCGGCTTTACGCAGAGCACTGCGCAGAGTTTCGTCGTAATCCATCAGAGCGCGAGTGATGCCGTGGCGGATTGCGCCAGCCTGACCACTTACACCACCACCGATCACGGTGACGTAGATGTCGAACTTCTCGACAGTCTCAGTCAATTCCAGCGGCTGACGAACTACCATGCGGGCAGTTTCGCGGCCGAAGAAGTTATCCAGCGAACGGTTGTTGATGGAGATGTTACCAGTACCCGGACGCAGGAAAACGCGTGCGGTTGCGGTCTTGCGACGGCCAGTGCCGTAATTTTGAGTCGCCGACATAATGAACTATTCCGTTAAATCTTCAGTTCTTGGGGCTGCTGAGCAGTATGAGGGTGTGCAGCGCCCGCATAGACTTTCAGCTTACGGTACATGTCGCGACCCAGCGGGTTCTTAGGCAGCATGCCTTTGACCGCGGTCTCGATCACGCGCTCAGGGGCCTTGGCGATCAGCTTTTCAAAGTTGATCGACTTGATGCCGCCCGGGAAACCGGAGTGGGAGTAGTACATTTTGTCAGTGGTTTTAGCACCGGTAACACGGATCTGCTCAGCGTTGATTACGACGATGTAGTCGCCGGTGTCAACGTGAGGAGTGTACTCAGGCTTGTGCTTGCCACGCAGACGGCTCGCGATTTCGGTGGCCAGACGACCCAGGGTCTGACCAGCAGCGTCGACGACAAACCAGTCGCGCTTTACTGTTTCCGGTTTAGCAGTAAAAGTTTTCATTCTTTATAGCCTCAGGGGCCGCCCTGTAAATTAGACGGCGGATCTTACTGAATAGTGCGTACTTTGACAAGTCAAAGGCAGCCGGATACAGACGCTTTCGGGGGCTCGGGTCGGCGCGTCCGTTCAACGGCAAGATTCTTCGGCGGCGGCGCATCACTTCCACTGCAGAAAGAGGTGCGCAATTATGCAGATTGCGAAAAATAATTCAACCTGCTTTTATGATTGTTTTGCCCAAGGAGCACCCGATGGACTATCGCCAGCTAGGCCGGACCAATCTGAATGTGAGTGCCCTCTGCCTCGGAACCATGACCTGGGGCGAGCAAAACAGCGAGGCAGACGCCTTCGCCCAGATCGAACGAGCCAAGGGCGCGGGGATCAACTTCATCGACACCGCCGAAATGTATCCGGTGCCGCCCAAGGCCGAAACCTACGCCACCACCGAACGCTACATCGGCAACTACTTCAAAAGCCGCGGTGATCGTGCCGACTGGATCCTCGCCAGCAAGATCGCCGGTCCCGGCAACACCATCGACTACATCCGCGACAAGAACCTTCGGCACAACCGGCAACACATCACCGAAGCCGTGGAGGCCAGCCTCAAGCGCTTGCAGACCGATTACATCGACCTGTACCAGCTGCATTGGCCGGAGCGCAGCACCAACTTCTTCGGCCAGTTGGGCTACAAACACCAGATCGAAGCCAACCTGACGCCGCTGGAGGACACCCTCCAAGCGCTGGACGAACAGGTCAAGGCCGGCAAGATCCGCCATATCGGCCTGTCCAACGAAACGCCATGGGGCACCATGCGTTTCCTCGCCCTGGCCGAAGCCCGTGGCTGGCCGCGAGCGGTGTCGATCCAGAACCCGTACAACCTGCTCAATCGCAGCTTCGAAATTGGCCTGGCAGAAATTGCCATCCGCGAACAATGCGGCCTGCTCGCCTATTCGCCGCTGGCGTTCGGCTTCCTGTCGGGCAAATACGAAGGTGGCGCGCGTCCGCCGAAAGGTCGCCTGAGCCTCTACAGCCGCTTCAGCCGCTACTTCAACCCGCAATCGGAAGCAGCCTGCAGCCGTTACGTGGCCCTGGCCCGCGAACACGGCCTGGACCCGGCGCAAATGGCCCTGGCGTTCGTGACGCAGCAGCCATTCGTGACCAGCAACATCATCGGCGCGACCACGCTGGAGCAACTGGAGAGCAACATTGCCAGTTTTGATCTGAAGCTCTCGGATGAAGTGCTGGAAGGGATTGAAGCGATTCACAAGGATCATCCGAATCCTGCACCTTGATCGAATGATCGTTCCCCACGCTCTGCTTGGAAATGCAGCCCGGGACGCTCCGCGTCCCTTTTTGAAGCTGGAACGCGGAGCGTCCCTTGAGGCATTCCCACGCAGAGCGTGGGAACGATCAACACGGCATTACAGTGACCGCGCAATAATCTCCTTCATGATCTCGTTCGTCCCGGCATAGATCCGCTGCACGCGCGCATCCGCCCATGCCCGCGCAATCGGGTACTCCCACATGAATCCGTAGCCGCCATGCAGCTGCACGCACTCGTCGAGTACTTTGCATTGCAGGTCAGTGCCCCAGTACTTGGCCATCGCCGCCGTCGGCACGTCGAGCTTGCCTTGCAGGTGCAGTTCCAGGCAGCGGTCGACGAAGACGCGGCCGATCTGGATTTCGGTCGCCATCTCCGCCAGTTTGAAACGGGTATTCTGGAAATCCGCAATCGATTTGCCGAACGCCTTGCGATCGCGGGTGTAATCCAGGGTCCATTGCAGGGCCGCTTCGGCTGATGCCAAGCCGCCAATGGCCACGGTGAGGCGCTCCTGCGGCAATTCCTGCATCAAGTACGCGAAACCCATCCCGGCCTGGCCCAGCAGGTTTTCCTTCGGTACGCGAACATCCTGGAAGAACAGCTCCGATGTGTCTTGAGCCTTCATGCCTACCTTTTCCAGACGCTTGCCCTTTTCGAACCCCGGTGTATTGGCTTCGACCAGAAACAGGCTTGTACCTTTCGCCCCGGCCTTCGGGTCGGTCTTGGCCACGACTATCACCAGGTCGGCGAGAAAACCGTTGGTGATAAAGGTCTTGGAGCCGTTGATCACATACTCGTCGCCATCGAGCACCGCAGTGGTCTTGACCCCTTGCAGGTCGGAACCCGCGCCAGGCTCCGTCATGGCAATCGCCGTGACCATTTCCCCGGAGACCAGTTTCGGCAGGTATTTGTGTTTCAGCGCTTCACTGCCGTAATGCAGGATGTAAGGCGCCACGATGTCCGAATGCAGGGAGAAACCGATACCGGTCAGCCCCAGTCGCCCCACCTCTTCGATGACTACCGCGCTGTAGAGAAAATCCGCCCCCAGCCCGCCGTATTCTTCCGGCAGATGCGAGCACAGCATCCCCGCCTCCCCTGCCTTGTTCCAGAGCTTGCGATCGATATAGCCCTGTTTTTCCCATTGCCCATGGAACGGCACAGCCTCTTTTTCCAGAAAGGTGCGCACGCTGTCGCGGAAAAGCTCGTGCTCGGAACTGAACAGGGTTCTGGGGATCATGCGGCACCTTTTGGTTATTTTTGGAAGGAGATGACCTTCAGAGACTATGCCTGGCTTCCGATACAGGACACTGGACACATCCGACAAAAAATAAGACGATCCAGCCGTCTGGTGACCACTTCCCCCTATAAAAATAAAGTTGAATTATGTCTAACCAAGCCTCCACGCCATTGCGGCGCGTCAGCATCCTGGCGATTGACCGGGTTTTCGCTTCCACCCTCATGCAAGCCAAGGATTTCTTCCATCTCGCCAGCCTTCGCTACGGCAAACAATTGGGCCAAGGCCTGACACCGGCGTTCGAGACTCGCCTGGTCAGTCCCGACGGCAAACCGGTCAATACCTTCAGCGATGTGTTGATCCCGGTGGATGGCGGACTGGAAAATGCCGACATCATCGTGCTTCCAGCGTTCTGGGACGATTTCGACAGCCTTTGCAAACGTTACCCGCAAGTCCTGCCCTGGTTGCGCCAGCAACATGCACGCGGCGCGGTCCTGTGCGGCGAGGCGACCGGTGTCTTCTGGCTGGCCGAAGCCGGGCTGCTCAATGGCAAGGAAGCGACCACCTACTGGCGCTTCTTCAATGCCTTTGCCGAACGCTTTCCGCGGGTGCAGCTCAATCAGGACAAACACCTGACCGACGCCGACAACCTGTTCTGCGCCGGCGGCACCACCTCGGCCTGCGACCTTTACATCTACCTGATCGAGCGCTTCTGCGGCGCCAACGTGTCCCAGGCCGTGGCGCGGGACATTCTCTATGAAGTGCAACGCAGCTATTCCCCGGGACGCATCGGGTTCGGCGGGCAAAAACTGCATCAGGACGTGATCATCCTGCAGATCCAGCATTGGCTCGAAGATCACTTCGCCGATAAATTCCGCTTCGAAGACGTGGCGCGCGAGCACGGCATGAGCATCCGCAACTTCATGCGCCGCTTCCAGACGGCCACCGGCGACAAGCCGTTGCATTACCTGCAACGCCTGCGCATCGAAACCGCCAAGGGCCTGCTGTCCGGTAGCCGCAAGAGCATCAAGACCATCAGCTACGAAGTTGGCTATGACGATGCGAGCTTCTTCGCGCGACTGTTCCGCCAGCACACGGAACTTTCGCCGAACCAGTATCGGCAGCAATTTCAACAAGCGGCATAATCAGTCAAAAAAGTACCGCCCTGAAGTCACAGGGCGGTACTTGCTTTAGCTTGAAACAGTACTTGGCTGCATCGTTTAAATTCAACAGACAAACGAATTACTTGCCCTACACAAAAAGCGGAATACAGAGTAGCGAGCAATCCCTTTGTACGCTTGCGCGTCGACGGCTGCAAAACCCAACATATTCTTCCCCACCGGACAGTGCGCTCAGGGAAGAACCAGATGACAACAGAAACGAGTTCCCAGCCGACTTCAAACGATGCAACGACCAATACGCCAAGTTCATTGCTGACCCGTAAAAAATGGGCGGCCCGCTTTCCCAATCCGCCGGACCTTTGTTTTGACTATCGAGCGTTGGTTGAACAGGAACATGGCATAGCCCGAGCCACTGATCCTGACCACAAAATATGCGTCATTGGTGCCGGCGTTACCGGGCTCACCGCCGCCAGAGAACTGTATCGCTGTGGATTTATCGACATAACACTGATCGAGCAATCGAAACGCATCGGTGGCAGGCATTTGACTGTTCATGGCAACCACCCGCTAGAGGAAAACCATACCCCTTTTGAGATGGGCGCAATGCGCATGCCGTTCTTCAACAGGGAAAACGAGCTGCCGAAAGCAGGTCGGTCACTGATGGCTTACTACGCCAATGAATTTGACCTGGCCATTTCGGACTTTCCCAATCCGGGCAGTCGATGGGTGAATTCGACAGGCATTTATCTGCAAGAAGGCAGCCTGGGCGGGCGCCCGTTACCGCACATGCTGATCTGGACCAATAAGGATGGTTTGACGCCACCACCCGACGAGGCGCTGCAAACCGTGTGCGCCAAGTGGAAAACCTTTGTCGACAGGATGACCCGGCAGATAATGCAGGTGTACGCCACACAGCAATGGGAGTCTGTCTGGGCGGCCATCGTTGAGCGGTATGAGGGTGTCTCGTTTCGCGACCTGGTAGGCATGCCGCCTCTGGAAAACTGGAATACGGAACAACCAGGGGATTTTGGCGGGGTGGGAATGACGCCCCACGAATCTACTCTTTTCTATTCGATAGGTATCGGCGATGGAAGCTGGGGGGCTTTTTATGACGTGTGTGCGCTCTATCCACTGCGAACCGCGATTTTCGGCTTCAGCAGCCGATTGCAACTTGTGCATGGTCGAGTCGATGCATGCGGGGTGCCGCTGACGGCCCCTTATTTGCACTGCGAGACTGTTATCGACACCCAGGGCCTGCGCTTCGACAGCCCACGCTACATCGGGCTTGTGGCACTCGATGAATGCCTGATGTTTTTGCCAACCGACAGCACAGGCACATCGTTCTACGAGCATTGCCTTGAAAGCGCTGGCGGTTTTTTCAGTGATTCATCGGTCAGCAAACTGGAGAAACTGGACAATCAAAAAATCCGCGTCCATTACACCTGGCAATTCAGTCAACCACTTCTATCCCGGCAGCAGTTCGATGATTTTGATTCAGTGATCATGACCCTGCCCTCATGGCTGATCGAAACTTGTATCAGGCTGGAAAACTTCAATCAGCAAATGCTGCCTTACGAGACGATCAATGCCTACAAAACTGCGCACTGGGAAACCAGTTGCAAAGTGTATGCCCCCTTAAGCAAATCGTTTCTTTCGGGGCCAAGTAAAATCCCCCAGGCCATTGTGACCGACAGTTTCATTCATGACGTATACAGTTATCGCTACAACGACAACTATCAATACGATTGCATATTGCTGAGTTACACCTGGGAGGACGACGCAACCAAACTGGCGCTGTTTACCGACCGTGAACTGGTATCAAAATGCGTGGAGGAACTTGATCGAATATTGATGAACTCTGCCAACATCCAGGAAAAGATCTCTCCGTACATTCTCACCGAGCAAGCCATGGTTCAACGCTGGATGACCGACAGGAATGCCCTGGGCTGTGCAAAGTTATACCGGCCTGGCACTTACTACGATGCAGTCAGCCTGATGAAATACAACCGGGACCATTCGCACCTATCCGGCCTGTATCTTTCCGGCGAATCGTTTTCAGTTGATGCCGGCTGGACAGAACCTTGCCTGCGCGGTGCCGTGGATGCGGTGATTCATATCTGCAACAAGACTCAGGCCGTGTTTAACGGCGGTTTCTGCCTGAGCGACTATCCACATTATCGCACTCGGGGCTGAAGCCCGGAGCCATCCGCCAGAACCAACGCACCTCAACCGTTGGTTCTGCCTCGCCTTGACCGCTCTATATCAACACTCTTAGACCTGACAACGCGTTGCCAGCGCCCTGCCCTTCGCGATCTTCGGACATGGACTACAGCCATGCCGGAAGCCGCTGACTACCGCCTCCCTGCCGTTTGAACTCTCATAAACACGCCGTTAAACAAGGCGTGAATAACAATAAAAAGAGGTCATTCGTAATGAGCGAGCCAACAAGTCCTGTTCGTGTAGCAGTCGTGCAATTCGATCCACAAGTCGGCCTGGAGCATCGTGACAGCAACCTCAGGCGTAGCCTGGAGCTGGCGCAGGAAGCGGTCGATGGCGGAGCGAACCTGGTCGTCCTGCCCGAGCTTTGCAGTACCGGGTATTTCTTCAGCAATCGACAGGATGCCTTCGACCATTCGGAGGCCGTTCCCGACGGACCCAGCGTCCAGCTATGGATGGCGTTCGCCCGCAAACACAAGGTGTATCTCGTCGCCGGCCTGGCTGAACGCGACGGTATGCGACTGTTCAACACCGGCGTTCTGCTCGGGCCTGACGGCTTTATCGGCAAGTACCGCAAAGCTCATTTGTGGAACCTCGAGAAGCTCTGGTTCAGCCCTGGCGATCTTGGTTTTCCGGTGTTTGAAACGCCCATCGGCCGTATCGGCCTGTTGATCTGCTGGGACATCTGGTTTCCGGAGGTACCACGAATCCTCAGTCAGCAAGGCGCAGACATTATTTGCAGCCTGAACAACTGGGTGTGGACGCCACCGCCGCTGTTCGATGATGCCGGCAAGTGCATGGCGTCGTACCTGACGATGACAGCGGCCCATGTCAACAATGTGTTTATTGCAGCGGCAAGCCGAATCGGTGAGGAGCGCGGCGCTCGCTATCTCGGTTGCTCGCTGATTGCCGGGACCAACGGCTGGCCGATTGGCACAGTGGCATCGGCAGACCAGCAGGAAATCCTGTTTGCCGATATCGACCTGACCAGCTCCCGCAGCGCACCGATCTGGAACAGCCTGAACGACCTGCATCGCGACCGTCGAGCCGATCTCTACGATCAAATGCTCGGTTACAGCCAACACCCATGTCTCCCACGCTGATACAGGAGACAGACAATGGATATCACCCCGCAAAAAAACCGGCTTGCACACAGATCGCCGGTTGATACCGCGATCATTCTGTTGCTGATTGGCACAGCGTTACTGATTACCTGGCTTTCTTTCACCAACCGCACATTCTGGTCGGCCCACTGGCCAAGCTACAGCGACATGGTGTCTGCCCTTCCCGAGCCAAGCGCCTGGTTACGCTGGGTACTGGGGGACATCAGCGAAGTCGCCTTTTATAAACATGAGTTCGCCTCCATCGGCTTGTTGGCGGGTGCCTATCTCGCTTACTGGGCGAACCGGACGGGGAAAACCTGGCAAGGCTTTGCCATCTCTTACGGCACAGGTCTGTGGCCGTGGCTGGTGACCAGTTCGCTGCTTGGACTGCTGTTGAGTAACCTGCTGTGGGGCTGGACGGTGACCGCCTCGAGTTGGCAACCGACCTTTGCGGCGTTTGTTTCGCTGCCCGCGGCGATGGTGCTGATGTTTGGCGGTGGCTGGAAGGTCACGATCAATGGCGCAATCATGGGTGCGGTACTCGTCACCCCAATGTGCCTGCTGATCGTCAATCACCTGTGCAACCCGTTGGGCTTGCCAGCGGTAGTCGGCAATGTGTTGGGCATGGCGGTCGCCAGTGTGTTTGCCTTTCTGCTCTGTCGTTACTTGCCAAGCCTGGTGAACACTGCACCGCCTGATCTTGCCGAGAAACCCGCCGACGCAAGCCCCGCTAGCACCAGGACACCGGACTACGGTGTCATCTGGACCTTGCGCAGAGTCCTCGCCGACTTTTCCGAAGCGCCGTTCTTTGGTAATGAACTGGCCAGCCTCGGATTGATCCTGGGTGCATTGCTGGCCTACACCCTGAACCCTCTGAGCCCGGTCTACGGCTCGGGCTTGCTGCCACAACTGCTGTGCGCCCAGGCGTTGACCTCGGCCATGGGCATCATGATCTGGCGTCGGCAATGGATGTTGCGTGGCTGGTATCCCACCTACATTCCGCTGGTGTCCGTTGTGCCAGCGGCGCTGTTGACCCATGGCGGCAGCTGGCAGGTCATCGCTTCAAGTGCGTTCCTGGGAGCATTGATCGCCCCTCCCCTGGCCTGTGCGATTGCCAAACGGTTGCCGACCGACATGCACGCCTACATCGCCAATGTCCTGTCCATGGCGATCAGCACGTTGCTGATCCTCCCTCTGGTGGGGTGGCTGATCACCCACTGACCGACTGCTCTCGGGCTGTATCGCCGCCTCAAAAGCGGATACAGCCCCGCTTACCACCATCATGTGAGGTATCAAATGGACCTGCCCAAACTGGCCATCGCTGCGCTCGGCGGCACGGTGAGCATGCAAGCCAGCCATTCCGGCGAAGGTGTTATACCGACCGTCAGCGGCGAATCCCTGCTCGCTTCAGTGCCCGAATTGGCGACACTGGCGCGGATCACCGTTGAAACGCTCGGCCTGTTGCCCAGCGCTTCATTGGATTTCGAGGTATTGCTCAGCGTGATGTCCTGGGCGAAATATCAAGTTGAGCAAGGCGCCCATGGCGTGGTTATTACCCAAGGCACCGACACGCTGGAAGAAACTTCAGCGTTTCTTGATTTTCTATGGGATTGTGATCAACCGCTGGTCCTGACCGGCGCCATGCGCTCGGCAAAACAGGCAGGCGCCGATGGCCCGGCCAATCTGCTGGATGCCTGCCGCGTTGCCCTGGCTGCCAGCAGTCGACAACGGGGAGTTCAGGTGGTGATGAACGGGCAGATCCATCAGGCCCACTGTGTTCGCAAAACCGAGTCGCTCGCCCTGCAGGCATTCTCTTCCCCGGTATTCGGAATCGCCGGCCTGGTTGTGGAAAACGCGGTTCGCTATTTCCATCATCCGTCCGAGCGCAAGTGTTTACCCTGGCCGCAACACACCACGCAAAAGGTGGCCCTGCTGGAGGCGTCGCTTGGCGCCGATACCCTGCTATTGGAAAACATCCTGCACCTGGGCTACGACGGGCTGGTGATCGCCGGTTTCGGCGCCGGGCACGTCTCGCAGAAATGGGCTGAGGTGATCGAACACATTGCCGAAAAAATACCGGTGATCATTGCCACCCGCACCGGTTCCGGCTCCACCGCGCAATCCACCTACGGTTTTATTGGCAGTGAAATGGACCTGGTGCGCAAGGGGGCATCCATGGCCGGGTTTCTCTGTCCGCGCAAAGCGAGAGTCCTGCTTTGGTTGCTACTTGGTTGTCAGCGACAGCATGAGTTATCGCGCTATCTCAACCGCAGCGCATAACCCACAAAAAAGGCCTGCAATCGCAGGCCTTTCTAGTTTTCCGACATCCTACGGCTTGTGTGCCCGGGACAGGAATTCGTGGGATTGCATTTCCAGCAGGCGACTGAGCGTGCGCTGGAACTCGAAGTTCAAACGACCGCCGGTGTACAGATCCTTGAGTTCAACTTCAGCAGAAATGATCAGCTTCACGTTGCGGTCGTAGAACTCGTCGACCATGTTGATGAAGCGTCGGGCGATGTCGTCGGTGGTGACGCTCATCTGCTCGACGCCGCTGAGCAGCACGGCATGGAAGATCTTGCCCAGTTCGATGTAGTCGTTCTGGCTGCGCGGGCCGTCGCACAGTTCGCGGAACTCGAACCACGCCACGTCATCGCAGGTGCGCAAGGCACGGATCTCGCGGTTTTCGATCATCAGAACGTCGTTCTCGATCGCCGCAGTGCATTCCGGCGTCAACGCGCGGAAGCTTTTGCGCAGGCTTTCGTGGGACGCTTCGTCGAGCGGAAAGTGGAACAGCTCAGCTTGTTCGAGGTGACGCAGACGATAATCGACGCCGCTGTCGACGTTGACGATTTCGGTGTTCTGCTTGATCAGCGCGATGGCCGGCAGGAAACGCGCGCGTTGCAGGCCGTCCTTGTACAGACCGTCCGGCACGATGTTCGAGGTTGCGACCAGGGTTACACCGTTTTTGAACAGTTCTTCCATCAGGGTGCCGAGGATCATGGCGTCGGTAATATCGGAAACGAAGAACTCATCGAAGCAGATGACCCGGGCTTCGGTGGCGAAGCGCTTGGCGATGATGGTCAGCGGGTTTTTCTCGCCGCCCAGGGTCTTCATCTCTTCGTGCACGCGCTTCATGAAGCGGTGGAAGTGGGTGCGGGACTTTTCCTTGAACGGCAGCGCTTCGAAGAAGGTGTCGACCAGGTAAGTCTTGCCGCGACCTACACCGCCCCAGAAGTACAGGCCCTTGACTGGGGTCTGATCTTTTTTGCCAAACAGTTTGCCCAGCAGGCCCGGTTTGTTTTGCTCGGCCGCGACCAGATCGTCGTACAGGCGCTGCAAATGACGCACGGCAGTTTCCTGGGCGGCGTCGTGGAAGAATTCCGGGCGTTTCAGATCAGCTTGATATCGTTCTAGGGGCGTCATAATTCGTTAGCAAGGCAACAAAAACGGGCCGTCACTGTAGCGATGGCCCGCAGGAATGGCAATCGGCCCTTGGTCGGACCGCGCCGCTGTTTATTCCTGAACCGGGGTCAGGGCAATCCGCAATGCTTCGATGGCTGCGTCGCGGGCAGAGCTGTCGGCGAAGGCCGGGCTGTCGCCAACGCACTGGCCTTCCAGCCAGACGCTGAAGCCCAGGTCTTGATTGCGCACATCAAGCGCCTGGCCCGATTGCAGCTGCTTGGTCACTTGCCCTGCGGTTTTACCGTCGGCAAAGTTGCGCGAGAGCAACAGTTGTTCGCCATCGGCCGCCAGCAGCCGGAAGCGGAAACTGCCGTCGTCTTCGCGGAAGCTGACAAAACGCGCCGCTTTCGCGGCCTTTTTCTTGGTGGTCGCCGCCACTTGGGTCTGGGCAACGAAGGAGCGCAGGCCCACCGCTTCACGCAACTCGTTGAGGAACGGGGTCGCCACCGCTCGGGCTTTTTGTGCGCCGTGCTGCAGGATGTCTTCCAGATCCGCCGGACGTTCGATCAATTGGTGATAACGCTCGCGCGACTCGCCCAACTCGCTGTCCAGCAACTGGAAAAGACGGTTTTTCGCTTCGCCCCAGCCCAGGCCCTGCAACAGTTCGCTGCGGAACTCGTCGGCTTGCGCTGGCGTGGCGAATGCCTGGAACAGGGTGAACAGGTGCGAGTTGTCCGGATCTTTCGCTTCGCCCGGCGCTCGGGAGTCGGTGACGATCCGCGAAATCGCGTCTTTCATTTCCTTGGCGCTGCTGAACAACGGAATGGTGTTGTCGTAGCTTTTCGACATTTTGCGGCCGTCGAGACCCGGCAGTGTGGCGACGCTTTCTTCGATCAGCGCCTCAGGCATGGTGAAGAACTCCTTGCCTTTGCCGAACAGGTGGTTGAAGCGCTGGCCGATGTCCCGGGCCATTTCCACGTGTTGGATCTGATCGCGACCGACCGGGACCTTGTGCGCGTTGAACATCAAAATGTCGGCGGCCATCAGTACCGGATAGCTGTACAGGCCCATGGTGATACCGGCATCCGGGTCTTCGCCGGTCTCGACGTTCTTGTCCACCGAAGCCTTGTAGGCGTGAGCGCGATTGAGCAGGCCCTTGGCGGCGACGCAGGTCAGCAGCCAGGTCAGCTCGGGGATTTCCGGAATGTCGGACTGGCGATAGAAGGTCACGCGGTCCACGTCCAGGCCACCGGCCAGCCAGGTCGCGGCGATTTCCAGACGCGAGCGCTGGATGCGCAGCGGGTCATCGCACTTGATCAGGGCGTGGTAGTCCGCCAAAAAGTAGAAGGAGTCGGCATTGCTGTCACGGCTGGCAAGGATCGCCGGGCGGATGGCACCGGCGTAGTTGCCCAGGTGCGGCGTGCCGGTGGTGGTGATGCCGGTGAGGATACGGGTACGAGTCGTCATGGGTAATCGCTTGTCAGACTGCAATCAATTCGAGAGACGCGGCAGGATCAGATCCTTGAGATCGGTCAGCTTGCCATGAAAAAAGTGTCCGCATTCTGCCACTTTCAGCAGCTCATGGGGACGTTCGAGCTTGTCGGACCACTCGTAAACGACTTGAGGATCGATCACTTCGTCGGTTTCCGGCTGGATCAGGGTCAGCTCGCCGTGCTGTGGCAGTTGATCCTGGGCGCCCAGGCGCATGACGGCCGGCGCGACCATGAACAGGTGCTTGATCTGTTCGCCCTGCGCTTCCAGGCGTCCGCCGAGACTTGCGGCAACAAATCCGCCGAAGGAGAAACCGAACAGGGTCAGCGGCAGATCCGGGTGTTTGTTGCGCAACCATTGAGCCACTGCCTGGGCATCGTCGACTTCACCGGTGCCCATGTCGTGGCTGCCTTCGCTGGCGCCGACACCACGGTAGTTGAAGCGCAGGGTGATCAAACCGGCATCGCGTGCGGTGCGTTGCAGGGTCGAGACCACTTTGTTGAGCATGGTGCCGCCCTGCACCGGGTTTGGATGGCAGATCAGTGCCAGGCCGCGCGGCTGTTCGTTGTCCAGGTAAAGAGACTCGAGCTGGCCGACCGGGCCATCAATCACTACGGGGGTTTCACGCATCAGCAAGGAAAGAACTCCGTGACCTCGAAACGGGTCGACTCGTCTAGCAAATTGTCTGCAACTGTCTATTGCGAGCGAATCGCGGTATACAGCGCAGGTTCGAGCCGTTAACGTAAAGCAAAGCCGTTTATAGAGGAAGGACTCGTGGAACACTCGCTCTTAGTTTGGTTGTTGCCGACTCTTGCCCTGGTTGTGGGTGTCGCCATTGGTTTCCTGATCGCTCGCCTGGCGCCGAATGCCGCGCCCAGCAGCACACAACGTCAGCTGGACGATATTCAGGAACGTTTCGACAGTTATCAGAACGAGGTGGTGACCCACTTCAACAGCACTGCGACACTGGTCAAGAAACTGACTCAGAGCTATCAGGAAGTGCAGGATCATCTCGCCGAGGGTGCCAACCGTCTGGCCCTGGATGAACAAACCCGCCAACGCTTGCTGGCTTCGCTGCACGCCGACGCGGCGCAGACTCCGCGCGAGCGCCTGACGCCGCCGCGCAATCAGGAACCGCCACGCGACTACGCACCCAAAGCCCCGAACGCCCCGGGCATGCTCGATGAGCATTACGGCCTGAAGAAGTAATCAGGTTTCACTCGACAAAAAGCCCCCGGACAAGTGGTTGTCCGAGGGCTTTTTTATTTCTGATCCAGCATCTCGGCTGGATGTCCCGCCCTCATCGCGGACTTGCCCGCGATGAGGCCAGTACAGACCACACAACAGGATCAGATAATCAGCCCAACACCTCCCCCGCCACCTGATCGATCGCATCCTTGGTGATACCCACGATCAAGTCCGCCTCGGCCTCGGTCAGGACCAACGGCGGTGCAAAGCCCAGGATGTCGCCATGGGGCATCGCCCGGGCAATCATCCCGCGCTCCAGGCATGCCGCCGAGACTTTCGGACCGACCTTCAAGGCGGCGTCGAATGGCGTGCGCTGTTCACGATCCGCCATGAACTCGACCGCCGCGAGCATGCCGTCACCGCGCACTTCGCCCACCAGCGGATGGCCTTCGAGGGTTTCGCGCAGCCGCCGATTGAGATAACCGCCCACCTTATCGGCGTTGGCCGTGAGGTTTTCCCGCTCTAGGATATCGAGGTTGGCCAGCGCCGCGGCCGCACAAATGGGGTGCCCGGAATAGGTCCAGCCATGGCCCATGGCGCCTTGGGATTCGGAGGCTTTTTCGATCACGTCCCAAACCTTTTCGCCGACGATCACCGCCGACAATGGCGCATAAGCGCTGGTCAGGCCTTTGGCGGTAGTGATCAGGTCCGGGCGCATGCCGTAACGCTGGCTACCCATTTTCGACCCCAGCCGACCGAAGGCGCAGACCACTTCGTCGGCGATCAACAGCACATCGTATTTGTTCAGCACTGCCTGGATCGCTGCCCAATACCCGGCGGGTGGAACAATGATCCCGCCGGTCCCCATCAGCGGCTCGCCAATGAAGGCCGCCACGGTGTCCGGACCTTCGGCGAGGATCATTTTTTCCAGCTCGTCGGCGCAATAGCGCACGAAGGCCGTTTCATCCATGCCGGTCGGCGCCTTGCGATACCAGTGCGGGCACACGGTGTGCTTGATGTCTTCGGCCGGCAGATCGAAATGCTGATGAAAACTCGGCAGGCCGGTCAGGCTGCCGGTCATGATGCCCGAACCGTGGTAGCCGCGATCGCGGGAGATGATTTTCTTCTTCTGCGGGCGACCCAGCACGTTGTTGTAGTAACGCACCAGTTTGATCTGGGTTTCGTTGGCGTCAGACCCGGAAAGGCCGTAATAGACCTTCTTCATGCCTTCAGGCGCCCAGTCGATGATACGGCTCGAAAGCTCGATGATCGCTTCGGTCGAATGCCCCATGTAGGTGTGGTAATAGGCCAGTTCCCTGGCTTGCTTGTAGATCGCATCAGCAACTTCGGTGCGCCCGTAGCCGATGTTCACGCAATACAGGCCGGCGAAGGCGTCGATCAGCTCGCGGCCTTCGTGGTCGCGGATGCGGATACCCGACGCGCCTTTGATGATGCGCCCCTTTAGCGCGCCGCTGGCATGATCATGGGCGTGAGTCGAAGGGTGCATGAAGTGCGCACGGTCTTGCTCGAACAGCGAGTCAAATTCTTGGTTCATGGTGAATCTCCTCAGAACTGGCCTTGATGGTGCAGGCAGAAGTATTTGGTTTCGACAAAGGCTTCGAAGCCCTCGGTGCCGCCTTCCCGGCCCAGCCCCGAGGCTTTCATGCCACCGAACGGGATCGGATGGCCGGTAAACTTGACGCCATTGACCGCGACCATGGCGTGGTCGAGGCGGCGGATCAGCGGGTAAATCAGGTCCAGACGATTGGAACAAATGTAGGCGGCCAGACCGTATTCGGTGTCGTTGGCCATCTCGACCGCCTGATCGAGGGTGTCGAACGGCATCACCCCGGCAATCGGCGCGAAGTTTTCTTCGCGGTAGATGCGCATCTGTGGCGTGACATCGGCCAGCACCGTTGGCTGATAGAACAAACCGCCCAGTGCATGGGCCTCACCGCCCACCAGTCGTTGCGCGCCGTGTTGCAAGGCATCGGCGACCCGTTCGGTGGTGACATCGAAAGCGGCCTGATGCATCAATGGGCCGACATCGACCTGCTGCTCACGGTCGCCGAGCATCGCCGGGCCAACCCGCAACTCACGTACCGCCGCGGTAAACCCCTTGAGAAATTGCGCATAAACAGAGCGATCGACCATGATGCGGTTGGCCGCGCAGCAATCCTGGCCGGAGGTCTGGAATTTGGCGGCCACCGCGACTTTCACCGCCAGCTCAAGGTCGGCGTCGGCGCAGACAATGAACGGCGCGTTGCCGCCCAGCTCCAGTGCCACCTTTTTTACGTCCTGGGCTGCGGCTTGCAGCACCAACTTACCGACGCGGGTCGAGCCGGTGAAACTCACCGAACGCACGCGACTGTCCTGCACCAGGGTCTGCATGGCCATCTGCGGTTCGCCCAACACCACATTGAATACGCCGGCAGGGAAACCTGCTTCCTCGGCCAGTTGCGCCAGGGCAAACGCCGAGTACGGCGTTTCATGGGCCGGCTTGATGACCACGGTGCAACCGGCGGCCAGCGCGGCAGCGGCTTTGCGAGTGATCATTGCCGAAGGGAAATTCCATGGCGTCAGCAATGCACAGACGCCGACCGGCTCCTTGACCGTGCCCAGGTGTGCCCCTGGAATGTGGCTGGGAATGTTTTGCCCATACAGGCGCCGCGCCTCTTCGGCAAACCAGGGAATGAAACTGGCGGCATAAGCGATTTCGCCACGGGACTCGGCCAGGGACTTGCCTTGCTCCAGACTGAGAATCCGCGCCAGGTCTTCCTGATGCTCAAGAATCAATGCCGCCCAGCGCCGCAGAATCGCCCCGCGCGCCTCCAGGCTTTGTTCGCGCCAATCGGCGAACGCACGGTGCGCAGCATCGACGGCGGCGGTGATTTGGGACTGGTCGAGCATCGGTACATGGCCGATCAGTTTTTGATCCGCCGGGTTGTGCACCGCGATACTGTGACCGCTGTCGCTGTGCACCCAATGGCCATCGACGTAGCAAAGGGCCTTGAACAACAGTGGATGTTTGTAAGTCATGGCGTTCACTCCAAATCCGTGTGCGTGGAACCATGCTAGGGCAGCCAAGCCTTGGGAATTTGGCGTTTGAACGGGGTTTGGCAGGTGGTTTTTTCTGATTGAGCGGGGCTGAACAGCGTTTTTTGCGGTGTGAACACGACACCTGAATCCACACAAATCGACTGTAGGAGCGAGCCTGCTCGCGATAGCGGTGTGTCAGTTGACATCACGGTTTCTGACTGGCCGCCATCACGATCAGGCTCGGCTCCCACAGGTTTATTGGGTGTTCAGGATTCTTGCGACAATTCGGCCGGCAAGGCGCCGCCGGTCTTGATGGTTTTGGTGACGATGTAGGTGAAGTAGCGTTCGATTCCCAGATCATCGAGCAGCAACTGGTCGATGAAACGTTGGTAATGGTCAATGTCCGGTGCCTGGATCATTGCCATGTAATCGACACCGCCACCGGTGGCATAACAGAACGCGACTTCGGGTGCGTCGCTCATGCGTTGCTCGAAACGCCGCATGTCCTGCGCGGTGTGCCGGGCCAGGGTGATTTCCACCAGCACCTGCTGACTTTTGAACACCGCGCCCCAGTCGATGTGTGCCCGGTAGCCCTTGATCAGGCCGAGGGCTTCGAGTTTGCGCACCCGCTCCCAGGCCGGGGTCACCGAGAGATTGATCGCCTCGGCCAGGCTCGACTTGGTGATACGCCCGTCGTCAGCGAGGATTCGCAGGATTTTCAGGTCATAGCGATCGAGCTTGTGCATGGGCATATCCCTCAGGTTAATAAAAAACCTGTGGGAGCTGGCTTGCCAGCGATGGCGGTAGCACATCCAGCATTGATGTGACTGACATACCGCTATCGCTGGCAAACCAGCTCCCACAGGGATGGTTGTCAGGTCACGATATCGGCGATCACTGCGATGGTATCGCCGCACCCCACCAGCCCCGGAAAGTGCCGCGCCGCCAGCAGACCGTTGCGCGCCGCGCGATATTCCACCGGGGCCACGCCGCTGCGGGTGGCGTCGTAGACGCGGGCGATCACTTCGCCCTTGCTTACGTGATCGCCCAGGTCACGGCACATTTCCAGCAGGCCGTCGTGCTCGCTGGCGATGAAGCAATCGCCATCGGGCATGTCGAGCATGATCGATGTCGAAGCCTGCACTTGGCCCTCAACAATCCCCGCATGCACCAGCAGATTGCGTACGCCGCGCTCGGCGATCGCCACACTGCGCGCCGTAGACGAACCGCCGCCGCCCAGCTCCGTGGTGACGAAAATCTTGCCCTGGGACTCGGCAGCGGTGTCGTACATCGCCCCGGCATCGAGTTCGAGCATGCGCATGCTGTACGGCGCATTGAACGCACGCATGCCGGCCTCGCATTGCGCCTGCTGCCGTTTGTCCGGCAACACATGACAGGCGGCGAACGGCAGGAAATCCAGGGTGCGACCGCCGGAGTGAATGTCCAGCACGATGTCGGCCAGGGGCAGCAACGTGCGGGTGAAATAGTCGGCGATCTTCTCGGTCACCGTCCCGTCCGGCTTGCCGGGAAAACTGCGATTGAGGTTGCCCTTGTCGATCGGCGACGTACGCCGCCCGGCGTGGAACGCCGGGGTATTCATGAACGGGACGATGATCACCCGTCCGCTGACGTCGGCGGCCGTCAGGCTTTGCGCCAGTTTGCTCAAAGCCACCGGGCCTTCGTACTCATCACCGTGGTTACCGCCGGTAAGCAGCGCGGTCGGTCCCTGGCCGCGCTGGATCACCGTAAGCGGAATCATCACCGCGCCCCAGGCAGAATCGTCCCGGGAATAGGGCAGCTTGAGAAAACCGTGCTGCACGCCTTCGCGGCTGAAATCCACCGTGGCACTGATCGGGTTGTCAGGCAGTTCACTCATGGCTCAATCCTTCACGAACAATTGGCGAGGCACATTGCACAGCGTCTCGACGCCGGTTTCGGTGATCAGAATGCTCTCGGTGATTTCCAACCCCCAGTCATCCATCCACAGGCCCGGCATGAAGTGGAAGGTCATGCCCGGTTGCAACACGCTGGTGTCGCCGGGACGCAGGCTCATGGTGCGCTCGCCCCAATCCGGTGGATAACTGATACCGATCGGGTAGCCGCAACGGCTGTCCTTGTGGATGCCGAACTTCTCCAGCACCTTGAAAAACGCCACGGCAATGTCGCCGGTGGTATTGCCCGGTTTGGCCGCTTCCAGCCCGGCTGCGATGCCTTCAACCACGGCTTTCTCGCCGTCGAGGAAATGTTGCGGCGGTTTGCCCAGATAGATCGTGCGCGACAACGGGCAGTGATAACGCTTGTAGCAGCCGGCGATTTCAAAAAAGGTGCCGGCGCCCTTTTCGAACGGTGAATCGTCCCAGGTCAGGTGCGGCGCACTGGCATCGGCGCCGGTCGGCAACAACGGCACGATGGCCGGATAATCGCCGCCATGACCGTCAGCCCCGAGGATGCCGCTGCTGTAGATCTCGGCCACCAGTTCGTTTTTGCGCATGCCCGGTTCGATGCGCTCCAGGATCCGCCCGTGCATTTCCTCGACAATGCGCGCGGCGATGCGCATGTAGGCGATTTCCTGCGGCGACTTGACCGCCCGCTGCCAGTTCACCAGCCCGACCGCGTCGATCAATCTGGCCTTCGGCAGATTTTTCTGCAACGACAGATAAGCGGCAGCGCTGAAGTAATAATTGTCCATTTCCACGCCGATGGTCAGTGCATCCCAACCTCGAGCGCTGATCACTTCGCACGACAGGTAGTCCATGGGATGACGTTCCCGCGACTGCACGTAAATGTCCGGGTAGCCAACGATGTTCTCTTGCTGCATGAAGACGGTGCGCTTGGCGCCGTTGGCGTCTTGGCCGCGACCGAACCACAGCGGTTCGCCATCGAGCGCCAGCAGCACGCATTGATGAACGTAAAACGACCAACCGTCATAGCCGGTCAGCCAGGCCATGTTCGACGGATCGGTGACCAGCAACAACTCGATGCCCTGCGCCTGCATGGCCACTCGCACCTTGGCCAGACGCTGGGCGTATTCCTCCCGTTGAAACGGGAGATTGACGACTATCTGAGACATGCACATGCCCTCTGATAAATGACGCACGGATGAAAAAAGCGCTTTAACTGCCGAACTGAAAACCTTTGCCGGCCGCACGCGCACGTTCGAAGGCCAGGTTGGCCATGGCCGTGTCCTGGGCGCCGGTGCCCGTGAGGTCGCACAGGGTGATTTGCGTTGAATCGGTACGACCGGGCCGTTGGCCGGCCAACACCTGCCCCAGTTCTGCGAAGTTCGATTCGTCGCTGACCACACCCGCCGCGAGGGCGTGATGCAGCTCGCCGAGGATGCGCGTCTGGCTCAATCGATCCGCCACGTAGCGGTCGACCTGTGCCAGCGCACGGGGAGAAATTTCGTTCTTGTGTTCGGCATCCGAGCCCATGGCCGTGATGTGCAGACCGGGATGCAAATGGCGCAAATCGATCAACGGCTCACGGCTTGGTGTGCAGGTGATCGCGATGTCGACCTCGGACATCGCCTCGTCGATGCTGGCGCACGGCTTGACCGCCAGACCGCTGTCCCGGGCCAGTTCGACGCTGAAGGCCTGGGCCTTGGCGGCGTCCCGCGCCCAGACCCGCACGCTGTCGATCGGCCGCACCAGACGCAGCGCTTGCAACTGCAACGCGGCCTGCTCTCCGGCACCGATCAGCGCCACGCTACGGCTGTCTTGCCGCGACAGCGCCCGCGCCGCCACGGCTCCGGCCGCCGCTGTGCGCACGGCGGTCAGGTAACCGTTATCGAGCAGCAAGGCATCCAGCAAGCCGGTGCGCGCAGACAACAACATCATCATGCCGTTGAGGCTGGGCAAGCCCAGTTTCGGGTTGTCGAAAAAACCCGGGCTGACCTTGATCGCAAAGCGTTCAAGCCCCGGCAGGTAAGCGGTTTTCACATCCACTTCGCCGTTATGTTCGGGAATGTCCAGGCGCAGGATCGGCGGCATCGCCACGGCAGCGGTGGCCAGCAGTACGAAGGCCTGCTCAATGGCTTCGATGCTTGGCAGGTCCAGCGACACGCAGGCGCGCAGGTCCGCTTCGTTCAGCAAGGTGATTTCACTCATCAACGCGGCACTCCATCGAGTCGTTATTGTTGGCATTCATGCATCGGCGCCGGCGAGCACACGCAGGTGTTGCTCGACATCGACGTTACGTCCGCTGATTACCACCACGATTGGCCCGAGCGGCTCGATCAAACCCTCGAGCAACGCGGCAATCCCCACCGCCGCCGCGCCCTCCACCACCAGACGTTCTTCGCGATAGGCATGGCGGATGGCATTGGCGATGGCGGCTTCGCTGAGCAGATGCAAGTGATCGCAGGTGTCGCGGGTCATGGCGAAGGTGTAACGGTTGTCCAGGCCGATGCCGCCGCCGAGCGAGTCAGCCAGGGTCGGCAACTCTTCGACTTCCAGCGGATGCCCGGCCGCGAGGCTGGCGTGCATGGCCGCACCGCGTTGCATGCTGACACCGTGAGTGACGATCTGCGGGTTGGCCCTTTTCAGCGCCAGCGCGACGCCGGCGAACAGGCCGCCACCGGACAATGGAACCAGTACTTGGGCGACGTCTGGCTGCTGTTCGAGGATCTCCAGGCCCAGCGTGCCCTGCCCGGCAATGATCGCCGGGTGATCGAACGGTGGCAGCAGTGTTGCGCCATGTTCGTGGGCAATCCGCTCGGCTTCGCGCTGAGCATCATCCTGGGACTGACCGACGATACGCACATCAGCGCCGAGATCGCGGATGGCCTGGACTTTGTTTCCCGGCACCAGGTGCGACAGGCAAATCGTCGCCTTCACGTTTTGCCGCGATGCGGCGTAAGCGAGCGCCCGCCCATGATTGCCGGTGGACGCGGCGACGACGCCACGCGCCTTTTGCTCGGCAGTGAGTTGTGCCACGGCATTGCTCGCGCCGCGCAACTTGAAGCTGCCGGTGATTTGCAGGGATTCGAGCTTGAGGTACACCGGCACGCCCGACTGTCGCGACAGGCTGGGGGAATGTTCCATCGGCGTGCGCCGTACCAGCGCTTCGATCCGCTGGCGGGCGAGGTAGATATCGTTGAGCTGTAACGCTGACATGACCGCATCCCGATGAGGTATTGGGCGCAGTCTAAGAGGGCTGGATTGTCGCGCTGAATGTACTAGGGCAATTTAGTCGACAAAATTTTTGACGTCTTTTGCGGCTCAAAAATCGTGGATTTGCGGGTACTGACCAAAGATTTCGCGCATGCCCATCAGCGCATCGCGCATTTCCTCGTCACTGCATTCAGCGCCGACGCATACCCGTACGGCCCGTGGCCGGGGCGTACCGCGCACGGTAAACGGGTCGGGCGACGTGACTGCAATATGCTTGTGGCGCAACGCACGCACCAGGCTGTCGAGTTCCCAGTGCGGCGGGATGCCGATCCAGGCGTTCAAGGCATAGGGATGCTGGCCGAGCAGGTACTCGCCGAGGTATTCGCTGACCATCGCCTGCCGCCCGCTCAACAGCTTGCGCTGCACGCCCACCAGCGTCTCGGCGCGGCCATCGCGAATCCAGCGCGTGGCGATTTCCGAAACCATGGGCGTCGCCATCCAGCTGTTGACCCGCAAAATGCTTTCGGTGCGCAGCGCCAGACGCTTGGGCATCACCAGATAACCAATGCGCAAACCGGTGAGCACCGATTTGGTCATGCTGGTGCAATAGAACGATAGCTCCGGCAGGTAATGGCTGATCGGCGGCGCACGGCGCTCGTCCAGAAGCGGGCCGTAGACATCATCTTCGATGATGTGCACACCAAAACGCCGGGCAATCTCGGCAATTTCACGCCGCCGGTTGTCAGGCATCAGACTGGTGGTCGGGTTGTTCAGGTTCGGCGTACAGACCAGCGCGGTGATCCGTTCATTGCTGCACATGTCCTCGAAATGTTCCGGGTCAATGCCGTAGCGATCCATTTCCAGGCCCTTGAGGGTAAACCCCAGCACCTGGGAATTGCCGATCACGCCGTGGTCAGTGACACCTTCGCAAAGCACCACATCATCAGGCCCGGCGAGCGAAGCCAGGGCGAGGAAAATTCCGTGGGCCGCGCCGTTGGTGATCAGGATGTCATCGCGCTCGACGCGCAGGCCTTGGCGGGCGATCCAGTGCATCGCCGCTTCCCGGTGCGACTCGAACCCGGCAATCGGACGGAATGCGTGAATCCACGGCTGATCGTCTTCGGTACTGAGTTCGCGGCAGGTTTCGCGCCAGAACTGGTCATGTTCACGGGTGTGCATGATCCGCGTAATGGAAAAATCCACCAGCGCGCGTTCGGGACTGTCGAGAATATAGGTGGCGACCCGGTCGCTCATGCGCCGCGAGACGAAGCTGCCACGCCCCACTTCGCAACGCACCAGCCCCTGGCGCTCCAACTCCTTATAGGCGTTGGTGACCGTTTGCACGCTGATACCCACCGCATCGGCAACCTGTCGTTGCGGCGGCAGGCGCTGATCGTTGACCAGCACGCCCTGCTCGATGTCGTCGGCAATCGCCTGCACCAGGATCTTGTATTTCGATTCGCCGCTGCGGGCGATTTGCAGTGCTGCCTTCCACTTGTCCATCGGCGCCGAACCCACGTGTTTGCCAGTGCCGACAGCATCCCGCGAGAAACCATGCAAAGCAATTGTCCTAGTGCAATGCAATGTGGCTCAGGGCTTTTGTATGCTCGGTCCAAGGTCGATGCACAGGCGGCCGAACCCGCCGCCAACAACAACCAATCGATCTGTACCGGAACTGTGGCCCAAAGCTTCGGCTCAACAGGAAAACGGCTCTCGTACGCTTTGCTCTTGTCACACTGCCTCCTACCACAGAGCCGTCTTCGACGGGTCCACAAGAAACAGGAGATTTTATCGATGAGCAATTCCATTCCCCGCAGTTCCCATGTCTTGCGTCACCTGTTCGTGGCTTGTGCGATGTTCGGTCTGGCCGCCAGCGCCCATGCCGCCACGACGCTGGAAACCATCACGAAAAACAGCAGCATTCGCATCGGCTACGCCAACGAAACGCCATTCGCCTTCACCGAAACCGATGGCCGGGTCACCGGTGAATCGCCGGAGATCGCCAAAGTCATCTTCGCCAAAATGGGCATCAAGCAAGTCGATGGCGTGCTGACCGAATGGGGCTCGCTGATTCCGGGCCTGCGCGCCGGGCGCTTCGACGTGATTGCCGCCGGCATGTACATCACGCCCGAACGCTGCAAGCAAGTCATCTTCACCGATCCGCAGTACCAGTTGCCCGATGCCCTCCTGACCGCCAAAGGCAACCCGAAAAACCTCCACAGCTATGAAGACATCGCCAAGAACCCGGATGTGAAACTGGCGATCATGGCCGGCACGGTCAATCTGAAATACGCACGGGACTCCGGGGTGAAGGACGCACAAATTCTCCAGGTGCCCGACACCACCGCCCAGTTGCAAGCCGTGCGCGCCGGTCGCGCCGATGCCGCCGTAGGCACCCAATTGACCATGAAAGGCTTGGCCGCCAAGGGCGGTGAAAAGGTCGAAGCGGTTACCGAGTTCAAGGATGACCCGTCGCATACCGGTTACGGCGCCCTCGCCTTCCGTCCGGAAGACAAGGACCTGCGGGATGCGGTCAATGCCGAACTGAAAAAGTGGCTGGGCTCTGAAGAGCACCTCAAGACGGTCGCCCCGTTCGGCTTCGACAAATCCAACGTGACCAGCAAAACGGCTGCCGAGCTCTGCGCTCAATAGTCGAGACAGGCATGGCGCTGTGGCGCGATGCCTATCCCTGCTGACTCCGGATGTTGAACCACGCAGGTGTGAACAATGGGTGAATTACTTCCGCTATTGATACAAGGCGCCTGGGTCACGCTCCAGGTGACCTTCTTCGGCTCGATCCTGGCAATTGTCGCGGCCATTCTGGCGGCGCTGGGGCGCATGTCGCCGTGGCGGCCGTTGAGCTGGTTCTCGGTCGCCTACATCGAAGTGTTTCGCGGTACGTCGTTGCTGGTGCAATTGTTCTGGCTGTTTTTCGTGTTGCCGCTGCCACCGTTCAATCTGGAACTGAGCCCCTACAGCGTGGCCATCGTCGGCCTGGGCCTGCACATCGGCGCCTATGGCGCCGAGGTGATGCGCGGTGCGATCAGCTCCGTGGCGAAAGGTCAGTACGAAGCGGCGACCGCGCTGAACTTCAGCGCTTACAAACGCTTTCGCCGAATCATTCTGCCTCAGGCTTTGCTCGCCGCGATTCCACCAGGCACCAACCTGCTGATCGAATTGCTGAAGAACACTTCGCTGGTGTCGCTGATCACCTTGTCCGACCTGAGTTTCCGCGCTCGACAATTGGATCAGGCTACCTTCCAGACCCTGGAAATCTTCAGCCTGGCGCTGGTGATGTATTTCATCCTGGCACAAGCGATCAACCTCGGCATGCGCAGTATCGAGCGGCGTCTGGCGCGTGGCCGGATGCGTGGAGGTTTGTCATGACCCTGTTCGACTGGACATACGCCTGGCAGATCCTTCCCGATTTGCTGCGCGCTTCGCTCAACACCGTGGGCATTACCCTGGTCGGTTTCCTGATCGCCATTGTGCTTGGGCTGTTCCTCGCCATCGGCCGGCGCAGCCGCTTGTACTGGTTGTCGTGGCCGATCGCCGGGGTCATCGAGTTCATCCGCAGCACGCCGCTGCTGATCCAGGTGTATTTCCTTTACTACGTACTGCCCAACTACGGCGTCAGCCTGTCGGCCATGCAAGTGGGGATCATCGGCATCGGCGTGCATTACGCCTGCTACATCGCCGAGGTTTATCGCGGCGGGCTCGATGCGGTGCCTCGTGCGCAATGGGAAGCGGTGACCGCGCTGAACATCGCGCCGTACAGCGCCTACCGCAACATCATCCTGCCCCAGGCCCTGCGGCCGATCCTGCCGCCGCTGGGCAATTACCTGGTGGCAATGCTCAAGGACACGCCCGTGCTGTCGGCCATCACCGTGGTGGAAATCATGCAGCAGGCCAAGAACATCGGTTCCGAAAACTTCCGCTACCTGGAACCGATCACCATGGTCGGTCTGTTCTTCCTCGCCCTGAGCATCGCCTTGGCTTATCTGGTACGGCGCCTCGAACTGCGCCTGGAGCTACGTTAATGACTTCTCCACTCTCGACCTCCAACGACCTTTCCCGGCGCGGCAACCTGACGCCGCTGCATCCGCAAGAGGCCACGGCCATGCATCAAACGAAAGCGGTCAAGCCGATAGTCAGCTTTCAGGATGTCACCAAAAGCTACGGCAGTTTCACCGTGCTCGATCATTTGAACCTGGACGTCACGCCCGGGGAAAAAGTCGCAATCATCGGCCCCAGCGGCTCAGGGAAATCCACGCTGTTGCGGGTCCTGATGACCCTCGAAGGCATCGATGACGGAGTGATCCGCGTTGAAGACGATCTGCTGACGCACATGCCCAATCGCAATGGCGTGCTGGTGCCGGCCAACGACCGACACATCCGCCGTGTACGCGGCAAGATCGGCATGGTGTTCCAGAGTTTCAACCTGTTCCCGCACATGACCGCATTGCAAAATGTCATCGAAGCGCCGGTGCAGGTTCTGGGCATGAAACCCGCCGAAGCACGGGAACGCGCGGCGGATCTGCTGGAGTTGGTGGGTCTGGGCAGCAAGCTGGGGCATTACCCTTCGCAGCTGTCCGGTGGGCAGCAGCAACGGGTAGCGATCGCCCGCGCCTTGGCCATGCGCCCCAAAGTCATGCTGTTTGACGAAGTGACCTCGGCGCTCGATCCGGAACTGTGCGGCGAAGTACTCAATGTGATCCGCAAGCTCGGCGCCGAACATAACCTGACCATGTTGATGGTCACGCACCAGATGGGCTTTGCCCGGGAGTTCGCCGATCGTGTGTGCTTCTTCTACAAGGGCCAGATCCACGAACAGGGCACCCCGGCGCAGATCTTCGAACATCCACAGCAGGAGCGTACCTGTGCGTTTCTCAGTGCGGTAAAAGAAGCCAACTGAAACGCCGCACATAAAAAAATGGGAGCGAGCCTGCTCGCGTTGGGGCAGTCAGATTCAACATTGATGTTGACTGACCGACCGCCATCGCGAGCAGGTTCGCTCCCACAGGTTTTATGTCGCGGGTGTTACGGGTACTGCTGAACGGTGCCCGGCTGTTGCTGAGCACCATACTGCTGACCCGGAATCGCCTTGAGGTTGACCTCGACACGACGGTTCTGCGCGCGGCCATTGACGTCAGCGTTGCTGGCAACCGGGTTATCCGGGCCGGCACCACGGGCGCTCAGGTTGGCACCGCTGACACCTTGCGAAGTCAGGTAGGTCGCCACACTCTGCGCACGACGCTGGGACAGGTCCATGTTGTGCTGGCGGCTGCCGGTGCTGTCGGTGTAACCGACGATTTCGATCTGGTTCTGGTTGAACTCTTTCAGCGAGCCGGCCAGGTTGTTCAACGGCTGGTAGAAACTCGAAGCGATGTTCGCCGAGTCGGTGGCGAAAGTGATATTGCCTGGCATGATCAGTTTGATCTGATCGCCCTGACGCTGCACTTCGACACCGGTGTTGGCCATGCTGGCCCGCAGTTTTTTCTCTTGCTGGTCGGCGTAGTAACCGTAACCGGCGGCGGAAGCACCCACCACGGCGGCGCCAATCAACGCGCCCTTGCCACGGTTGTTGTGGTCAATGGCGGCACCGGCCAACGCGCCGGCCAGTGCCCCGAGGCCACCGTACTTCGCGGTTTTGCTCATGCCGGTGGAGCCGCTATCGGCCTGTCCCTGGTTGTCGTAAGGGTTGGGCGATGCGCAACCGGACAACAGCGCCACGGCAGTAGCGACAATAATCAAACGACGGGTGGTGAACATGAAGAGCTCCTACTTTTTGCATTCTGTGGTGCATCAGACCAAGGCATCGGCCTTTGCGGGCGTTGGATCATTTCGATGCCTGAAAATTCCACCTGTTACAAATCAGGCTCGAACGAACGGGTTCTCACGCATTTCATCGCCAAGTCGGGTATCGGGACCATGCCCGGCCACCACAACGGCTTCTTCATCGAGGGTGTACAAACGCTGTTTGATCGAGCGCACGATAGTCGCCTGATCGCCACCCCATAAATCCGTACGCCCCACTCCACGCTTGAACAAGGTGTCGCCGGCAATCAGCAGCTTGGCATCGGCAAACCAGAAACTCATCGAACCCGGCGTGTGACCCGGCGTATGCAGCGCTACGCCACACCCACACGCCAATTCTTCATCGTCAGCCAGCCAGCGATCCGGCGATGGCACCGGCGTGTAGGGCACCCCGAACATCTGGCATTGCATCTCCAGATTGTCCCAGAGGAATTGGTCTTCCTTGTGCAAGTGCAAGGTGGCGCCGGTTTTTTCCTTCAACTGACCGGAGGCCAGGAAATGATCAAGGTGTGCGTGGGTGTGAATGATACTGACCACCTTCAGGCCCAACGCGTCCAGACGGGCGAGGATCAGCTCATGATTGCCACCCGGATCGACAACGATGGCCTTTTTCGTCACTGGATCGCCGATGATCGTGCAGTTGCACTGCAAAGGGCCGACGGGGAAGGTTTCGCGGATCATCAAGGGCTTTGCGGCTTCCATGGGTGTTCCTGTAAAGTTAATGGCACATTTTTGGCACAGTGCGAAAAAAGCGATGGCGACGTTTAGGAAGAAAGGCCACCACCAATGGCACGCCCAGATCAGACGTAAAGGGTGGCCCCAACAGACACGCACATTCAATACCCAGCTTGAAGCAAAAACCTGGGCGACTATGATTGAGCGTGAAATGGATGCGGGTGTATTCGTCAGCCGCAGCGAAGCAGAAGCTACCTCCTTCGCCAGTGCCTTGGAGTTGTATGCCAAGGAAATTACCAGCAAAAAGCGCAGCAGCGCTTCCGAGCTATCACGTATCCAAGCCATGCAGCGCCACCCTCTCGCACTTCGCTCGCTCGCCAGTATTCGCGGCTCCGACATGGCGAGTTACCGTGACACGCGACTCGACGAAGGCAAGGCACCTTCTACCGTTTGCCGGGAATTAGCGCTGATCTCGCACGTTTTCACTATTGCCCGCAAAGAGTGGCGCATGGAGTCTCTGAGCAACCCAGTTGAACTGATCCGACAGCCGAGCGTTGATGACGCACGAGAACGGCGAATTCTCAATGCAGATGTGTGGATGATTAACGGCGAGGCCCTGCAATGTGAGCACCTAGACGAGCTGGAGATGATCAGCCGCCACTCTCGGTCGACTGAGCTACCGATGATAGTAGCCTTCGCTGTTGAAACAGCGATGCGCCGTAGCGAAATTACCAACCTTCTGCGCAGTAACGTCAACCTAGAAAAGCGAGTAGCCATTCTACCAATGACCAAGAATGGTTCCTCCAGAGGAGTCCCCCTTTCCAGTAAAGCCGTTGAAATCCTGAGAGCGCTGCCGGAACGCGACGATGGTCGCTGGTTCAAAAGTCGCCCAGATACCATCACTAAGGCATTTGCTGCGGCAGTAGAGCTTGCTCGCAAAGCCTATGATCAGGGGATGGCACGACATTCAGAACAGAAGAAAAATGGTCGCGATACAACTAATAACCATGTCCACGACGAGCATTTTTTAAAAACGTTACGCTTCCACGATCTGCGCCATGAGGCGACATCACGCTTGGCAGAGATCTTCCCCCTACACGAATTGACCAAGATTACCGGCCATCAGGACACTAGAATGCTGATGCGCTACTACCATCCTCGCACTGAGGACCTGGCCAAAAAACTATCCTAAGTCTTTAGAGAAAATTGATGAGCACAACAATTATCCACGTGACGGACCCACACTTTGGAAATGAAAGTCCAACCTACAATCGTGAGAAAATAAAGACTGCATTTATTGACAAAATAAACAACGAGCCAGGCGACAAAGTCCTTATCATCAGCGGCGACATCACTTATAAGGGTAGGCCTCAGGGATACGACGAAGCCTCTGAGTTTTTTTCCAGCGTGATTATCGAGTGCGGAATTTCAAGATCAAACGTTATTGCCTGCCCTGGAAATCATGATATTTTGCCCGACATCACCTTTAATAAATTCGACAAGTTTATTTACTCATTGCGCCGAGATGATATTTTTTCCGCTTCACAAAAAAATGAATCAACGATAGAAATCGGCGACACGATTTTCGTTACCTCAAACTCCTCATACCACCTAGATCACAAGTACGGACTAATACCAGACTCGACCATTGAAAAACTATTTGCACAAAGAGAAAGGATATTGCAATTCGATCATAAAATATTCATAACCCACCACCACCTAATAAACCAACGGGATGGCGATTTATCAACCATAAGAAACACCCACAAACTATTACACACTTTGGACCAGCTGCAATTTGACTACGTACTTCATGGGCATCAACACTCAAGCTCGGACCTATCCTTTGGAGAGCGCGGAACAAAAATACTTTCTGGACGCTCTTTAAATTTTCACGACAAAGGATACCATAATGGATTTAGTACAATCGCAAAAGAAACTGGTACAATCAAACGTTTTATAGCCACACCAGACGAAGATCCAACTAAGCTAATTTTTCGGGAGCTGTGATGAATAGCAAATTTATTGTATTTGAGGGAATTGATGGATCCGGCACATCCACACAATCCGAACTGCTAAAAAAAGCACTCACTGCCAAAAACATCCTCTGCCACCTAACCTGCGAACCGTCAGATGGCCCCATCGGGAATATGATCCGGCAAATATTCAAAGGCAGGATTAGCATAGCTAAAGGTTCTAATCCAAACATTGACAGCGGGAACCTGTTTGACGAACAAATGGCATATCTTTTCGCTGCCGACCGTCATGATCATCTTTACAACAACATTGATGGCGTACTCAAGCTGAAGGCCGAAGGAGCGATCGTTATCAGCACAAGATATTACTTTTCATCTTTTGCTTATCACTGCTCAAACCCAGAAGACTTCAATCTGGTGAAAACATTGAACGCACGATTTCCAGAACCGGATCTCGTAATTTATCTAGATAACCCTGCAAAAAAATCTATAGAACGAATAAACGAAAGAGCTTTCAGAGATGAATATGAAAACACTGAAAAGCTCCTGACAGCCAAAAACAACTATGAAAAAATCTTCCAAGAATACAAGGGAAAAATACTTAAAATCGACGCCACTGAATCTATCGAAACAATACACAAAAAAATCATGCTAGAAGTTGAGACCTTAATTGAAAATTGAATATATTGAAGTATCCTCACTTGAGGATATTATTAATCATGCATCTGATGAAATACCAGATGGCAACTCCACCATCAACTACATACTCCCTTTTTCCATTCCAATAAAAATCATAAAAGAAAACCCCCTTCGAGACGTATCTGACGAGGCCTTATTGTGGGCAAAAGAAGTACGCCCCGAAGAACTTCATATAAATCACGGTGAATTTATTGGCGACGGACTAGATCATATCATATCCGAGTTAACTCATAAAAGAACCAGCAACCGCGCTATATTTTCTCTTATCAACCAAAGTAACATTTCCAATTCAGGCGACACCCCAATACCCTCTTTCATGCTACTACAATGCAACATTCACGAAAATAACCTTTATTGCACTGCATATTTTCGAGCACTGGAAGTAACCACCTTCTTACGCATAAACCTAGAAGAAATTAGAATAAAAGTAGCTAAGATTTATGACTCACTTCAGAACTTCGATAGCGTAAAGCTCGCTATCGTTGCTTTTCGGGCCTACTCAAATAAAAATATAAATACACTAAAAATTCCACAAATCGACCGCCTCTCCGAAGCAAAAATCCTAACAACCCTAACCAAAAACCCTAAAGAAATTTCCGAACTATTAAAACAGAAGTGCAAAGACTCAACCGTAGTCTTAACCGGTTCATTGGAGAAAATTATTTCATCCTTAAGTGAACTTGAAGATACGGACGTCAAATTCAATCGAGTGCGCACGCTACACCTCACAAAAGAGGCACTCACAATCGCTAACGACCTAAAAGAAAAGCGCGCAGTAAATTCACATCACGAAGCCGTTGATAAATTAAACAAAGACCTCGAAGAAAAAACCCTTGCCATCTCAAAGGAAATCCACAATGCGTAAAACACTAGATGAAATAAAGTTAGCGCAAAAAGAATTTGATCAAAGTCATAAATCTGGAACCAAAAGCCTCTACACCGAAATAAATGAAACCAACATTAACGAACTTGAACATCTAGCGGTATGCCTATCAGGGGAATTCGGTGAATTTTGTAATATTCTAAAAAAGGTAACGCGAGGCGATTTCACCCTCCAAAATGCGAAAGCCGAGCTTAGCGAGGAGCTGGCCGATACATTTATTTATCTACTTAAAATTTCAAACCAATTAGACATTGATATCGAAGCTGAAACCTTCAAGAAAATAGAAAAAAACAAACAAAGATTTAAGCAGGTATAAGCATGCACAGCTTTGTAGGAAACGACCTTAACGATATATATTTAGACACATTAATTACATGCCGGGCGCTATGCACACAACCTGGCACCTCCAGAGTAGGTACTGTCTACGATTTCGGCCCGGCCTACTTTGAATTCAGAAACCCTATTGACCAACTGCTAACGCTAAGAAATCGAGGATTCAATCCATACTTCGCGATCGTAGAAGCTGCGTGGATTTTATGCGGAAAAAATTCGCTTACACCATTAAAAACAATGGTAGCAAATTTTTCTAAATACTCCGATGACGGTAAAACCCTAAATGGAGCATACGGCTTCAGAATGAGAAAATATTTTGGACAAGATCAACTTTCCCAATCAATAGATCTTTTGAAAGCGGACGCTTCGAGCCGCAGAGCGGTATTAACACTGCACTCCCCCGACGACTTAAGTCGAACATCTTTAGATATACCGTGCAACACTACAATATACTTAAAAATAAGAAACGACAAACTTGACATAACGATCTTAAATAGATCAAATGATTTATTCTTGGGTGTACCGTACAATGTGTTTGTATTCAACTGCATACAAAAATACGCAGCAACCGCGCTTGGGGTAGACACTGGTGTACAGCGCCATTTCACTGACTCACTGCACCTATATCAGTCAAACATTGAAAAAGTTGACAATATAATCCAAACCAACGATCGGGACGAAATTCTCAGCTGGAAAGATTACCCATCTCCGCAACACCTTTATACAAGCCTGTTATCTGAAAATGAATCCATATGTGAATCAAACTTAAATCAAATACAGTGCCCTTATACAAAAGAAATATTTACACAATACTTTCAATATAAAGCGGACAGAGACAGCGTTGATTTAACCCAAACATTGCCGTATGATAAGCTAGGATTAAGCGCAAAACTGTGGTCCGAGTCACTCAATCAAAAGGCAGTATCATCATGCTAAACATACCCAACATTCTAGTATCAACCCCTGAAGACTTTATTGAGTGGTCATCCGAGTTAGCCGATGAACACCTTAACTCGGCCCCACAACTTAGAACACTAATTTCTAACTCCAGCATAAACAACAAAGAATATTTTTCGATTAAAGACGACAAAACCTTAATTCAATATACTCTTCTTTGCGTAGCATACGGTCAAATTGAGCCCGGCACTTACCAAGACCAACATTACAAAAGCACGATCACTACAAAACTGTCAACCATTCTTAAGAAGCTTAACTTGGACAACCAGAATATCACCTTTATTACATCTATTGAAGATCAAATAACCTCAACACTAGACAAAGCCATCGGCATATAAATTAACATGCTATTTATTACCGGCCAGCTACGAGTCGGATAACTTACACACTCTCAGCACCTGAAGAATGCGCGATGGACATGACGAAAAAAAAATACGCCACTCCCCTGGTTGCCCCCCATCAAATAGCAGGGCTCGGAACATAGCCGCAACTTCTGCCGGCCGTTGACGGTAATGTCTACCCATAACTTCGTCGTGAGATTTGTCGCGCATAAGCCTCCAACAACTCATTCAATTCCGCATACCGCTAAAAGCTCTGAGACTCGTACAAAACCGCCCCATTATGCTTGGCCTGCTTAGATTTCGACAGCCAACTTACGAGTTAGCACAATGTTACGGACTTACCCCCCGCTCAATACGTGGATTCAGGAACAAACAAGGTAGCTGCGCACCCAGGTACGGCACCAAAGTAGATACTATAATACCTTGAACCCTAGAGTTAACAACGCTCGTAAACGATCTTGCTCATAATCGACCGAATCTCTCATTGTAGTTCACGAAACTCCACCATTATGGCGTCAACGTCCACCGCACGTGCTCCCGGCCCGTGTTTCTCGGCCAACCACAACTTTAAGCCTGCGACCCGCCCAAGGTCGCCATTGACCTTGGCCAAATCGGCGACGGCAGCCAAGTCTACGACAGACCAAATTGGGTAGTTCAATCCAACGGCTCGCAAGTATACAGACCGGGACAAGCCGGACGGCTCAGCACGTGCGGTGATCCGCGCTTTTTCCTCGTGGTTCACCCAAACCTCAATCAGCTTACAGTGTCGCCGGGCTTTCGAATTTTTTAGCTCTGTGCCGATCATGGCAACGCTCCTTTCTATATGGCATTTGCTTCTGTAGCGGCAGCGGCGGTGGGCCTCGCAGAGCACGATTCCGTCGAGCCGAAGGCGAGTAAGGCAAGGTGTTGGGAGGGGAAGAGCGAAGCCCGTACCCGTACAACACACATCTTGCCGTCAGATAATTTGCTAATCTACGCGATTTAATGCGATCCAGTAAAATTCCGGGCAACCATCTCGTTGAATATCTTCGCGTCGCATTAAATCGCATTAAATCGCGCTAAATCGCATATACGAAAAAAAGTTTTAACTAATTTCTTCCAAATTTTCTTTCCTGCTGCTAGACATAGAAAAAAACCGTCAACCAGGAGATAACATGGACACTTTAAACAACCCTTCCTCTAAGGCTAAGCGCGGCCAAGGGAAGGTTGACTTCCTTACACTGCAAGATACTTTCCAAAAACAACTCAATGCAGGTCACACACTGGTTAACATATACGCTAACAATGCATCAAAACTAAGTATCGGATACACCCAATTTACAAAATATGTCTCCCGATACTGCATGGCGCCTAAATACAAACAAGTCACCGCGAGCCAACACCAAGTTTTCACTACGTCACCTAAGCATTCTTAATAGACACCAAAAGGGAAAGGCGTGTAATCGACGGTATAACAAAAAAATCTCAAGCTTCAGCCGCAACGAATTGCACACAAGTCACCGACTTTTACACATCGCCCACTTTTGGTGCCCTTACCTCGCTTGTTGCTACGCTTCATTGCCCGAGACAAAAAATATTATGAGACAGACGTAAGTAGGCATCCGACCCAAATATTGAACCTTCTTTCTCAGATCTTTAAGAACGCTGAAGATATTTATTGGAACAGCCCAGAGGATCTCTGGTCCGCGTTATGGGGTGAAGCTCACCAGACCTCAAACATAGTAAAATCCATCTCAAAAACTTTGGAACAGTCGACAACCGAGGAGGCATTGAATAAAGTCTTTATGGATTATCTGGTTGATGGCTCTTTTTCTCTTACATCGACTATCGCTGCATATAGATACCTAGCCACAACAGACCCATACGGGAGATTTGGCGATGGTCATGGTTTCGGTCGCGCATTCTCGATATACCAACAACTCACGAAAATACTCAAATTTGATGAGATAAAAAATAACCTCTCAGGATTGGGAGTTTACGAAGGAGTTCAGTTAGAAATCAGCAAGATTGAAAAGGAGCGCGTCAGCAATAGACCACATTGGGTTAGTCCCATCGAGTGCGGGCAGGTCTAGCACTTTGGCAGTCGTGCTCCGGCACGGATCCGATGTTCAAGGTCGTGAGGTCGGACTACATCGAATTTTGCCTAAGAGTAAGGTTATCCACACCATGATGGTGATAGTTAAACAGTAGAAAAAAGGTAGAGAGCACGCTGCTCCTCTGGACACCATGGATTACGTGGCCTCCAGTATCACGGGGGGAATGCAACCCCGATAAAGCGGAACGTAACCCCGACGGCCCGGAATGCAACCCCGAAGCAGGCGGAACGCAACCCCTATAGTCAAGCGGGTTAAAGGCGCGTCCACACGGCTTGCTCTATCCCTTTAGTGCTGAGCTCGACTCTTCCGGCCGCAATGACCTCGACGCGCTCCAGTTCCTGCATGGCAGCATCCAGTGAAGTCCTGAATTTGCGCATTGGACTGGAATACTGAAAGCGGTTCTTCAACCAAACGAGCTGGAAGCGCTGCACAGACTCACTCGAAGTCGCGACTAGGCGCTGCAGGGCCTTGGCCATATCTTGGCCTTTACGAATGCGTAGCCGCTTCTCCCAATCGATTAAGGCGTACTCTCGATTACGGTACAGAAAACACCACCTTGGATCGATACGAACGGTGTAGCTCTCTCGCTCAGGATCGTACATAAACTTATCAATCAGATGCAGTGATTCTGCTCTGCCAACCTCAAGCTTCGGCCTACCGTCCTTCGTCACCTCGACGATTAGCATGGCAAAACTCAACGCCTTCATCGTTCGATGCAACCACTGATATTCATAATTTCCCGTTTGCCTGCCAATTGCACGCAGCAAACGGGCGCGATTAATAGGCACAGCATCACCAAGTGGTGCTTTGATCGCTTCGTGCATCAACTGCATCCAAACATCGGCTTGAGCCTCATCTAATTGCTCCCCCCAAAAAGTGAGGACCGCATCCTTACGGCTGACCAACACGGTTTCCTTGTGCATTTTCTTACCTCCGCGAGCCACCGGGGCGAACAAGCTGGAGCGGGCAATATGATTCGGCATTGCACGACAGAATTCATTGAGGCCGGGCAGAAACAAGAGGGAAGGTGGTGGTGCTACAGCGGGCCTAGGCGGGGCGGACTTTCGTAGTTGTTCCACCCGATCAGAAAGGGAACCACGTGAGTTCATTTGGCGAAGCTGCGCTGCTTAGCTATCTGCACGGCTTTAGTAGGACGCCCCATTCAGGCGCGCTCATGTTCCGCTCCATACTTAACAAACTCACCATCGACAACATGCTTCGCCAACCATGCCTTGACATCCTCTACACGCCACAGCAAACGCTTAGTGCCTGGCAGACGGCAGATTGGCGGTAGAGCTTGAGGGTTACGAGTAACGTCGCTACGGATGCTTGCGACGGATTTTTGTAAAAAGACAGAAAGCTGATCGACAGTGAGTAAGGCTTGCATTGGTTGGCACTCGTATGAGCCTGAGCAGATTAGTGCTCATCGCTGCATTGGTTTGCGAATGCCGTCAGGTTCGAACAATACTGCGATAGACTCACGGTAAGGATTTCAAGTATTTCTTACCACTCGCTACCGCCCTACCGGTCCCATCCCTGAGAGGCTCTGCTGACATCGCGACCGATCCTCACACTGTTTAGCAGCGGGGGTCTGTAGTGGAAGCTTGAGTAGCCTAATGCCGCCGTGAGGTTGAGAACGGGATAGGATTATCCTATTCGACGCAGCCTGACGAATGACGGTTGCATGTTAATTTTTTCCTCCTACAATGTAGCTAAGAAAAATTAACATCAGGAGCTGTGCATGCAGGCCGAAGATTTTCAAACCATTATTCGAGATGACGATAAGGTCCGGGCAGCTCTGAGTCAGATGGACCTCAGCAAGGAACAAATTTCTCAGATTGCAAGATCTGCTCTCTCCGCCAGGGCAGAATATTTGGAGGGCATCGACCCGAAAAATGCACCGGGGCAGAAAGCTTATATGGCGGGCGTAAGGCAGCTTCGTTTGGAGCTTCTGCCTAGCGGCTGGAAATCGGCAAGATATAACAACATCGAAATGGTTGTTAATCACGAGCTAGGGCTGATGCTTGGCTTTCAGAACGTTGACATGGCTTGCCAAGCGAGCTCTCCACGCGCGATATCTGAGCGGGGTCCAGGAACAAGAGATCTGGTTGCTCGATCCTATGAAACTGATCTTTTTCAGTCGGAGGTCCTTCCAACTAACGTGTATCAGGCCGGGGATCGCCCGGTAATCTGGTTCGTGTGTGTAGCTGCAACCACTGATTCACTTCAGGTTGAGGTATCCCGCCCCAAACCATTTGATGGCGATCAGTTCGATGGATTTTTTAACCGTATCTATGTCTTGGATGAAAAACTAGATACGCCTGCAGCAGCACAAACAGACACAGAAGGGTTGGACGATATTGAAATAAATATCTCCAAAAAGGCAAATGGCGACTCTTAACTTAAATCGCCTCGCTTTGGCCAGAAAGCGGAGGCAGCTAACAAAGAAACAATTAGCGGAACTGGCTGGTGTTTCACATGTAACTCTCACACGAATTGATAAGGGAGACACCCAGCATCCTAGCGAGGATACAGTGACGGCCTTGGCAAAGGCTCTGGGCTATCCAGTGAGCTTTTTTTATCAGGATGATGTCGAGGAATTACAAACTGAACAGGTCAGCTTTCGCAGCCTGTCAACGATGACCATTCGGCAGCGCGATGCAGCGCTATCCAGTGGAGCGATCGGCTATATGTTCAATGACTGGGTTGCCAGTCGCTTTAACCTTCCCGAGCCCGATCTTCCTGAGTTGAGGGTAGAGGATCCAGAGTCCGCTGCTGCTGCTATTCGTAGGCATTGGGGGATAGGATTCAAACCCATTCCTAACTTGATCAAGCTACTGGAAGCAAAAGGGGTTCGGGTATTCACTCTGTCGGAGGGAAAAGATGTTGATGCCTTTTCTTTCTGGCGAGATGGTGTTCCCTACATATTCTTGAACACAATGAAATCTGCTGAGCGAAGTCGGTTCGATGCAGCTCATGAGCTTGGTCATCTACTTTTGCATGTGCACGGATATCATGAAGGGCGCGAGGTTGAGAGAGAAGCAGATCAGTTCGCCTCGCACTTTCTCATTCCGCGAGAGGACCTCATTGCAAACCTGCATCAGGTGAGCTCTCTTGCTCAACTTATTGCTAGTAAAGGTCGCTGGGGTGTGTCGCTTGCTGCGCTTACTCGCACGTCCAAAGATGCTGGTTTAGTGACGGAGTGGCACTACAGAGAGTTATGCAAACAAATGGGAACTCTTGGGTACAGGAAGAGCGAACCTGAATCGAGACCACGGGAAAGCTCAGTACTCTGGAAGAAGGTTTTGGAGGAGTTATGGAGAGAACGGCTCACTAAAGAAAGCATTGCGGAGCAGCTTCATTTACCGTTGGATGAGGTCGACTCGCTTTTACGAGGCGTTCTCGGTGTAAAAATGATGACAGAACCCGAAAAAATCAAGCCTTCGCTACGAGTTGTATAGCTCTATCTATTCGAGCATTCAGCACGGAGCTCGTAATATGTAGTTCCTATTACCCTCCCCCCAATTAACTCGAACCAAGCCCGGCAATCACTGCCGGGCTTTTTTGTTATGCCTTCAAAATCATCAGAGCAGTTGCTCACCACTATTAAGGGATAGTGATGTACTGATCTGCACCGGCTGAATAATCTATCAGTGCAGGAGTTAGGGTTCTAGCCTTGTGAGTAACGAGGAAATCACTGTTCATACGCGAAAGAAACCTCACAAGGTACAAACCGGGTTCAGCGACTTGAAAAATGTAGTTAATTTCGTATGTTTCGCTGGGACCAATATCCACATATCCGCCTACCCACTCTGTCTCGCCTTTGAAGCGAGTATCTCCTAGGCTACGACTGTGGCTGAAGACTGGAGATCCACTCTGGAAATCGACCTTCGTAATCGACAGCACTCGCTTCTCCAAATTGAGGCGCGCAAAGTCAGTACCTTGATTTATCATGGTTACTGCGACTTCAACGGTTGTCGCAACCGTGGGGGACGGATGGATTTTCGTTTGCAGACGAATACCAATGTGGGGCGCGAGACTAGTTTTCTGCTTGAGATCCTGCAAAGTTAGTTCTGCTATCTCCCCTTCGCGCTTAACTGCATAGGTGCTCCAGCAGGCCCAGGCACCAATTGCGATGGCTGCCAATACAGAAGTGAAATTCAATGCTATCTGGCTGTACTGATGCAAAGACTCTGTGGTACTGCGGTTTTCTTCTCTTGGTGGTGACATTATTAGTCGACAAACTCGTAAAAATTATGATCGCTAGTCTAGCATTGGAGGACGGGGAACCCGGCTTCAGCCGCTACCGTCGCACCTATCTGTAAAGTCACATCTGAGTGACTTTCAAAATATCTATGAAGGGTATGCACTAAGACCAAACGCACGCGTGGACACCCGCCTCATCAGGCATCGTAACTCTAAGTATCCATGCCCAATGAGGTTGTTTGGCGTCTACCCCTAGGCACAAAACTGGCACACCCAGAGTGCATCACACTGCAAAAAAGCGCTCAAAGACGCTTAAATATCCAGTAGCACAACTCATTGATTCAAAAAATAAATATTAACAATCCCTTTTAAAATCAAGTACTCAGCGATCTAGCAATCAATGCAGTTGCACTGCAAAGGGCCGACGGGGAAGGTTTCGCGGATGAGGCCGGGGTGTTGGGACATCGGGGTCTGCTCGGTAAACGGGGACGGGTAATGTTCGCACACATCAGTATCCCGCCAGTGTCTGCGATGTGTAATGTGAAATATTCCCTACCCCAGAACCCCCAGTTCCTTGGCCCGGGCAACGGCCTGTGTACGGCGCTCGACCCCCAGTTTGCTGTTGATATGGCTGGCGTGGGTCTTGACTGTGTGCAGGGAAATAAACAACTGGTCGCTGATTTCCTGATTCGAACAGCCTTGGGCAATCAGTCGAAGCACAGCCAATTCGCGCGTGCTCAGTTGTTCGGCGGCAGGAGCCGGGTCCAGCACCTGACGCGCAGGCGGAGCAGGAAGTTTCTCTGTCAGGCTCTGTATGACTTCAGTCGTCGCGCATAGCTGCAATTGGCCACGCAACCACTCCGGATACCCTGCCATCAAACCTTCGAACGATTGCAGTATGCCCCCGCCAGCGGCGTCCAATGCCTGGATCAGCGCCTTGCGGGCCTCGGGCTCGCGGCCGGTGGTGAGCAACAGCGACACTTTTTGCGTCAGCGCCATCGCGCTGAGCATCTGCCGCCCGGTTTGCTGACCCTGCTCGAGCAAGACATTCAAACGCCCCTCGGCCAGCATCGGCTGACCCTGTATAACCTCAAGCAGGGCTTGTTGCAGTTCGATATGCAACGGCAATTGCGGATGGAATTCCGGTGGCGCTGCAGCATGCTCGCCATTGTAGGTTTGCCCCAGTCGCGCCAGCCAGGCTTCGGCAAGATCTGTGCGCCCCTGCGCCAGCCAGAGTTCGCATTTGACCAAGGTGATCATCGCCAGATAGTAGATCGGCGGCACGTCCCAGATGTGCATCAGGCGTTCGGCTTCAGCCAGTTCGGCAAAGGCCTTGGCAAACTCGCCGCTGCTGCCTTCGAGCCGGGCGATGACACAATGGCCGATCAACACGCTGATGTCGCGACAGGCGCGAGCCTCGTTCAAGCCCACCTGCAAACGCGCTCTCGCCGCGTGTGGTTGCAAGCGCAGAGCCAGCAGAAACCCTTCGTACAAGGTCAGCCGGGCGCGGATGGCATAGAGCCGTTGCGGTGACAAACCTTGCAAACGCTGCAGCCCTTGGCGAACTTCGGCAAGGGCGCGCAGGACTTCCCCGCGCGCCTGCAATACACGGGCACGGTCATAATGGGCCAGCGCTTCGAACAGTGGGTTGCCGACCCGTTGTGCCAACTCCAGAGAAGCGCGATTCAACCCGCGCGCACGCCACAGGTCGCCGTCGGCAATGGCCAGGTTGGACAATGTCGAAAGACACATCAGCCGCTGGCCGTAACGCTTGCAGGGAAGGCTTTCGAGTGCCTCTGTGCAATAGAGCAGCGTGAGCTCACGGTTGCCACGCCCGCGAGCGATGATCCCGCTCAGGGCCAGCCATTGCGCCAGCATCGACTTCTGCGCGGTAGCCGACGGGGCCGGCAGGAAACGGCTCAGATGACTGGCCAACTCCTCGGCAGCATCCAGTTGGCAGGCCAGTCCCAACGCCCAGCTGTAGAGCACGATCAAACGCGGCGTGCTGATCAGCAGGCTGTCGGGCAAGTCCATTTTCCAGCGCAGCAGCATGCCGACATTCTGTTCGGCGAGCAGCTGTTCCTCCGAAAGGTTTTGCACCAGGTTTGCCGCAACGTCCAGATGCCCGGCACGCAATGCCTGTTCCACCGCTTCATCCAGAAGCCCCTGGGCATTGAACCAGCGACAGGCACGCAAATGCAGGGTGGCGGCGGGCACCATCGTCTGTGCAGTGGGCCGGGTACGCAACAGATCCGAAAACAGGTGGTGATAACGGTACCAGTGGCCATGCTCGTCCAACGGCACCAGGAATACCTGGTGCGCCGCCAGAAAGCGCAGGATCTCGGCGCTGTCATGGGCGTCGCGAACGGCGTCGCACAACTCACTGCAGAAGCGTTCCTGAGGGGCGGTGTCGTAGAGAAAAGCCTGGACCTCGGCGGGCAGGCAATCGATGACTTCCTCAAGCAGATAATCGCGGATCAGACCTTCCCCGCCATTAAGCGCCTGGGGTAAAGCACCGTCGGTACCGGCCTCGGAGGCTGCCAGCAGCCAGAATCGCAAGCCGGCTACCCAGCCTTCACTGCGCTGGATGAGGTTTTCCATCGCCTCGCCACGCAGTGAACTGCTGTGCCGGTCGAGCAGACTCAGGGCCTCATCGTGGGTCAACCGCAGGTCCTGTTCGTGCAACTCAAGCAGTTGCCGTGACAGGCGAAGCCGCGCCAGATGCCAATCCGGGCGCTGGCGACTGGTGACCATCACCAGCAAACCATCGGGAAGATGATTGAGGAAAAACTGCAGGCAGCGATCCAGAACCGGCCCCTGGGCCAGATGATAATCATCCAGCACCAGCAGCAATGGCGTGGCGGTCGACAAGTGCACGGCCAGTTCGTCGAGCAAGCCGTCCAGCCATTCTTCGAAGGCGAACGGTTGATGACGTTGACGCATTTTCAGCAAACCGAGGGATTGCCTGCCCAGCTGCGGGAAATAGTCTTGAAGGCCTTCGAGCAATCGCTCGAGGAATCGTCCCGGATCACTGTCTCGCGGGCTCAGGCCCAACCACAGACTTTGCCAATGCGCCGGCAATGCCTGACAAAACTCTATCGCCAATGAACTCTTGCCGAACCCCGCCGGTGCACTGACCAACAGCAACCGGCCACCGAGCCCCGCACTCAGACGCTCGCACAGTCGAGGTCGCAGCACATGGCCGTCGGGCAATGGCGGTCGGAAAAAACGCCCGTCCAGCGCAGCGACAGCGACGCTTGCGGGAGCGGGTGGTGGGGACAGATCAGTCATGGCCGGCTCTTGTTTGAATTGCGGGTGGCGGCGTTGCAGATGTCCGCAGACTAGCTGTAAACGAAGAGGGAATGAAGGTTATTGCTACAAATGGCTACAAAAAGTCTACACACAAGAAAACGCCCCGAACCAGTCGGGGCGTTTGCAGAGGATGCGGCCTCGTTTCAGCGCTCGTTAGCGAACACCATCCTGACGCAATGCCGCCGGGGTGAAGTCGCTGGTGGTGGCAGTAAAGCCGAAGTCATACGCCGACTTCTCTTCGTTCTTCATGCCCAGCGCCAGGTAACGGCCAGATTGCAGGTCGTACAAGGCTTCCAGGGCGTACCACGGCACTTGCTTGTCGTAGTAGTTCTCGGCATGAGCCTCGGCGACGCGCCACAGTTGGCCGCGACCGTCGTAGTGATCGATCACCGCCGCTTGCCAGGTGTCTTCGTCGATGTAGAAGTCACGCTTGGCGTAGATGTGGCGCTGACCTTCCTTCAGCGTTGCAACGATATGCCACACACGACGCAGTTCGTACCGCGCAAGGTCCTGGTTGATGTGGCCGGCCTTGATGATGTCGGCGTACTTCAGTTTCGGATCGTCGAGCTTGTAGGCGTTGGAGGCGATGTACATCTCTTTCTTGCCTTCAAGCTTCCAGTCGTAGCGGTCCGGGGCACCGTTGTACATGTCCAGGTTGTCGGAGGTACGCAGGCCGTCGGCAGCAGTACCCGGGCCGTCATAGGACACTTGTGGCGCACGACGCACACGACGCTGGCCGGCGTTGTAGACCCACGCCGAACGCGGTTCTTTCACCTGGTCGAGGGTTTCGTGCACCAGCAGCACACCACCGGCCAGACGTGCCGGGGCAGTCACTTTCTGCTTGAAGTAGAACAGGATGTTGCCCGGGTTGGCCGGATCGTAGTCCTTCATCTTGTCACGGAACACGAACTGGTCCTGGAAGTACACCAGGCTGAACGAGCCGTTTGGCTGTGGCGTGGCCTGGGTGACCAGACGGGTCACGCTACCACCGCGATAACGGGTGATGTGGTTCCAGATCACTTCAACGCCGCTCTTCGGAATCGGGAACGGAATCGCCGTTTCGAAGTTTTCCAGGCCGTTGCCGCCGGAAACGAGCTTGGTGTTGGTGGCGTTCTTCTTGATGGCGGCGAACACTTCATCCGGCACGGTGGCACCGCGATGGGTCGGGTAGACCGGCATCTTGAAGGTTTCCGGGTAGCGCTTGAACATCGCGTACTGACCCGGCGCGAGCTTTGCCTTGTACTGGTCGACGTTCTGCGCGGTGATGGTGAACAGTGGCTTTTCACCTGGGTACGGATCGGACAGGAAGCCTTTGCTGTCGACACTGCCAGCATTCTTTGGCAGCGGCTTCCAGGCAGAAATCGAACCGTCGGCATTACCTGCCATTTCGGCGCCCATCGGGGTCAGGCTCTTGCCCAGCTTGTCCGCTTCGGCGGCCGGGACCGCCGCCATGACGCCGGTTGCCAACAGCGAAAGCCCCAGGACACCGATGTGAAACAGACTCTTGGTTATTTTCATTTTTGTGTTCGTCCTGAAAATACAGTGCTTAGAAGTTCACGCCGAAGCTGAGCGCAACGAAGTCGCGATCATCCACAGTGGTGTACTTGCCGTCGAAGAAGTTGGTGTACGCCAGGCTTGCGGTGTAGGTGTTCTGGTACTCGGCATCGACGCCCAGGCTGACCGCTTTGCGACCTTCCTCGAAGTTGCCGCCAGGACCAGGCGAGTAGCCGTCAACGTCGTGGGACCAGGCCACGTTAGGCTTGAGGTTCACACCAGCGAACACGTCGTTGTATTCCCAGATGGCACGACCGCGATAACCCCAGGAGGTGGCCGTGGTGAAGCCATCGTCGTTGCAGTTACGGGCGACGTTGTTGGTCGGGGTACCCGGGCCGGCACCGTTGATGGTGCTGGTGTTGAGGGCCACACAGGTGTTGGCACCGCCAGTGGCAGGCAGCTCGCCAGGACCGTAGACCGGATCACGGCCATAACGAACGTCGGAAGTGCTTTCCAGGCCGCCAACGTGGGTGACGCCCACTTCGCCCACCAGGGTCAGACGGCTGGCGCCCATGACCTGATCAAAGAAGTGCGTCAGGGTGGTCTGGAACTGGGTCACTTCCTTGCGGCGATAGCCGTGCAAGTCCTGGCCCGGTACACCGGTCAGCAGCGAAGCATTGGTCAGCGCGCCGCCCAACGGACGCACACCGGCGAACAGGATGTCGGTGGAGTTGAGCTGCACCGGTGCGTTCGGACGGTAGCTGACCTCACCGCTCCACGCCGTACCGGTAGGCAGGGTGGTGGAGAAGCTCAGGCCATAGAGGCGGATGTCTTCCGGATACTCGACGAAATAGCTCGAGTTACCCGCGACGATCAGTGGCGCCAGTGCACGGAAGGCTGCCGGCAGGGCCGCTGCGCCGGCATAGACCGATGCTGGGGCACCGGTGGCGCTGAAGATCGGCGCACGGCTGTGGTAGTTCATGAAATAGGCACCGAACTCGGTGTCCAGCGGCTCGAACATGTATTTGAGCGACGCGCCCCACTGGCCGCTGTCACGTGCATCGCGATCCGCACCACGGCGAACCAGCACACCTTCGTTGTCTACGTTGACGCCCAGACGGGTCAGCGTAGGCAGAGCCGCGGCCGGAATGGTCGAACGTTTGTTCAGCACGCGCAGGTTATTGTCGCAACCGTCGGCAATGATGTCCGGTTGGGAGAAGAAGGTGCCGCAGTTGTCGACGACAGTCTGGTCCCACTCGAGCTGGTAGAAGGCTTCCGCCGACAGGTTGTCGGTGAGGCTCTGGGACACATAGAACATGTTGACCGGGATCAGGCCTTCCTTGACCTCGGCGCCTGGTCGACGGAACGCGGACACGTCGATCGGGTTGATCGAGTTGATGCCGCTGCCGATGAAAGTACTTTCACCCCAGCTCACTACCTGCTTGCCCAGACGAACCGAGCCCGGCTGATCGGCAACCGAGTAGTTGTGGTAGACGAATGCATCGAGGATCTGACCGCCAGACGACTTGGCGCCTTCTTTGCGGTTGCTGTCGCTGATGTCCTTGAACGGACGGCTTTCGTCCTTGAGTTCAAAGTCGTACCAGTATTTGCCACGGACGAAAACGCCAGTGTCGCCGTACTTCAACTCAAGGTCATGGATACCCTTGAAGATCTTCGAGAAGGTCTCGCCGCTCTTGAAGTTCAGGTGCCCGTCATCGGAGGTCTGGGACAGGCCACGGCCGCCGTTGTTGACGCCGATGAGGTTCTTGTTGGCGCTTTCGGTAGACCAGCTCGCGCCGATCGACAGGGAAGAGTCGAACTGACCTTCGATTTCACCAACGTTGAAACTGACGCCGAATGCAGGCCCGGCGAGCGTAGAGGCAAGGCTGACGGCCAGAGGCAGTTTAGCCCGGCGCCAGAACTGGTTTACTGATGTCATCGACGCTACTCCATGTGCATTTTATTGTTATGGCAGTGAGCACTTTTAAAAACGCTTGGATAACAGGGAGCCACGGCATCCCAAAGTCACTCCAAAGTTGCATCGCCCCGGTTTGTGCGTTTGCCCCGTTCTTAAAAATCCTTGAGCGGACTATAGCCAGCAGGTAGTAGTGCTTGATCCCTCTAAAGTGTGATTTGCAGCTGCCAGCCACTCTGGAACAGTCCTTTGCCAAGCCGACACCTGTCGGCACGGCAAGAATGGCTGAAATTTCGGATTTGACAAGCCAAGCGCTTGCTTGGTGGGGCTGGCGTGCCTTTTCGGGCACGCCGCAAGAGACTTAAAGCGTCGAAAGGAAGGTGCTGTTGGTGGCCTGCCATTCGGTGATGTCGACGCGAATTTTCTTCTTGTCGAGTTTGCCGACACTGGTCTTGGGAATTTCAGTAACAAGGGCGATCTGACTCGGGATCGCCCACTTGCTCAAGTGCCCCAGTTCGACAAATGGCTTGAGGTGTTCCTTGAGTTCCCGCGCCCCGATCACATGGCCTTCGCGTACCACCAGCAAGGCAAACGGACGCTCGCCCCATTGCGGGTCGGCGATCCCCACCACTGCTACTTCGCGTACCGCTGCATGGCGGCTGATCAGGTCTTCCAGGTCAAGCGAGGAGATCCACTCGCCGCCGGTCTTGATCACGTCTTTGATCCGGTCGCGGATATCGATCACGCCCATGCTGTCGAGCGTTGCCACGTCACCGGTATGCAACCAGCCCCCGGCCCACAGCTCGGCGCCCTTCTGCGGCTCGTTGAAATAGCCTTCGGTGAGCCACGGCGCGCGCAGCACCAGCTCCCCTTGAGTTTCGCCGTCGGCCGGCAGGAAGTTGCCTTCGGCATCGACAATCGCCGCTTCGACCAATGGCCCGGGCACACCGGCCTTGATCCGGTAGGTGGTGCGTTCATCCTCGGAGCCGGCCATCAATTCGTCGTTGAGGTGCGCACAGGACACCAGCGGTCCGGTTTCCGACATGCCATAGGCGGCAGTCAACTGGATGCCCTTGGCCTTCGCGGCTTCGTACAGCGTACGGTTCAGCGCGCTGCCGCCAATGACGATTTTCCAGCCGGCGAAGTCGGTGTTTTGTGCCGCCTTGGCATTGAGGACCATTTGCAGGATGGTGGGCACACAATGCGAGAAGGAGACCTTTTCCTTGCGCCACAGCTCCACCAGGAACTCCGGGTCATAGCGGCCCGGATAGACCTGTTTGAGCCCAAGCATGGTCGCCACGTAAGGCAGCCCCCACGCGTGGACGTGAAACATCGGGGTGATCGGCATGTACACGTCGTTGGTGCCCAGCAGGCGCACGCTGTCGATGGCGCCCATGATCGTCGACACGCCCATGGTGTGCAGCACCAGTTGTCGATGGCTGAAGTACACGCCCTTGGGATTGCCGGTGGTGCCGGTGGTGTAGAACGTGGTCGCCACCGAGTTCTCGTCGAAGTCCTGGAAGTCGTACTGCGGGCTCGCGGCGGCCAGCAATTGCTCGTACTCACCCACAAGATTGGGCAGGTCCGCGGTTTTTTCCGGCAGGTCGGTCAGCAGCAAGGTTTTCTCGACCGTGGTCAGATGACCGGCAATCGCGTTGTACAACCCCACGAACTCGCTGTTGACCAGGACAAAGCGGTCCACGGCATGGTTCATGGTATAGAGGATCTGTTCCGGCGACAGACGCACGTTGATGGTGTGGATCACTGCACCGATCATCGGAATGGCGAACATGCATTCCAGATACCGATGGCTGTCCCAATCCATGACCGCCACGGTGTCCCCGGGCTTGACCCCGGCGGCCGTCAATACGTTGGCCAGCCGCGCGACCCGTTCGATCAGGGTCGGATAGCTGTAGCGCAACTGGTCGCGGTAAACGATCTCGCGGGTTTTCTCATAACGCGCGCCTGACATGAGCAGCCGTTTGATCAGCAGCGGATACTGGTAAGCGCCTTCGGCTGGGGGGATAACGCGTGTCTGCAACATAAGAATCCCTTTTCTGACTGCACGGTCGTGGCTGTTAAGTACGCACTGTAGTGCGCCTGAACGCCAGCCAAATCAGCCAAAGGAATGATTTGCAGGGCCGCGCAAATGCTAGCGTTGCGCCAGCATTTGCCGGTGTTTGAAGACCGTTACAATCAGTGCATCTCGGTAAATGCCAGCTTCACGCCGATGGCGATCAGTACCGCGCCCATGGTTCGGTCGAACCAGTGACCCATGCGGGCGAACCCGGCACGCACACGTTGCTGGCTGAACAACATGGCCACCAGGCAGAACCAGATCGCCGTCGCCACTGCCAGGTACACCCCGTAACCGGCCTGTACCGCCAGCGGCGTGTGCGGGTTGATCACGACGGTGAACAACGACAGGAAAAACAGCGTGGCTTTCGGATTCAGGCCGTTGGTCACGAAGCCCGAGGTGAAGGCGCCGCGAGCGGTGCGCTCGCCCGCTTCCTTGTGCAAATCGTCAGTCACCGCTTTGGCAGGTTTTGCCCGCAATGCCTTGAAGCCGATGTACAAAAGGTAAGCGGCGGCGGCCCATTTCAGGGCGTTGAACAGCATGATCGATTGGGAAACGATCAAGCCGATACCCAGCAGGGAATACCCCACATGCAGGAAAATTGCCGTACCGACACCCAGCGCTGTCCAGGTGCCCGCGCGACGACCGTGAGTGACGCTTTCACGCACCACCACGGCAAAGTCCGGGCCAGGGCTGGCCACAGCCAGCAAGTGGATCAAGGCAACGGTCAAGAACTCGGTCCAGTACATGAGGGCTCCTTAGGCCAAGCGTAACTATTTATTTCATCTGGTAGGCTCGGCAGATTACGCCTTCAGTTCATTGCACAAAAGGTACAGTTGATGACGAACACTCGCCGCGCCGTTTTCCTTGACCACCCATCCCTCGATCTGGGCGACCTTGATCTCAAGCCACTACGGGACTGCTTCAGTGAGTTACAGCTGTACTCGCAGACTTTGCCGGATCAAGTGATCGATCACCTTAAGGGCGCTACCGTGGCGATCAGTAACAAAATCCTGATTGATGCCGCGGCCATGGCTGCCAGCCCCGAGCTGAAGCTGATCCTGATCACCGCCACCGGCACCAACAACGTCGATCTTGCGGCCGCCCGTGCCCACGGCATTACCGTGTGCAATTGTCAGGGTTACGGCACACCGTCCGTGGCGCAACACACGATCATGCTGCTGCTCAATTTGGCGACGCGTCTGGCCGACTATCAAAAAGCCGTGGGCGAAGGTCGCTGGCAGCAGGCCCGGCAGTTCTGCCTGCTGGACTACCCGATCGTCGAACTGGAAGGCAAAACCCTCGGCTTGCTCGGCCATGGCGAATTGGGCGGTGCCGTCGCTCGGCTGGCCGAAGCGTTCGGCATGCGTGTGTTGCTGGGCCAGATTCCGGGGCGCCCTGCCCGCCCGGATCGTTTGCCGCTGGACGAGCTGCTGCCGCAAGTCGACGCGTTGACCCTGCACTGCCCGCTCAACGAGCACACCCGCCATTTCATTGGAGCCCGTGAATTGGCCTCGATGAAGCCCGGCGCTTTTGTGGTCAACACCGCTCGCGGTGGCCTGATCGACGAACAGGCCCTGGCCGACGCGTTGCGCAAGGGTCACCTCGGCGGTGCCGCTACCGATGTGCTGAGTGTCGAACCGCCCGTCAACGGCAATCCGCTGCTGGCCAATGACATCCCGCGCTTGATTGTCACACCGCACAACGCCTGGGGCAGTCGCGAGGCACGCCAGCGCATCGTCGGCCAAGTCACTGAAAACGCCCTCGCCTACTTCAGCGGTAAGGCGCTGCGGGTCGTCAGTTGATAGACTGCGACACTTTTTTTCACAGGAGCAGTTATGGATCCGCGCAGTGAAGTACTGCTTCGTCAGGCTGAATTATTCCAGGGGCCAGTCTTGTTGGCCGGTCTTCCCGCCGACGATTTGCTGGGCCGCCTGCCCGACGCTCGCGGTTGGTGCTGGCATGCGGGTGATCAAGCCGCGCTGGACGCGCGTTTCGCCGAGCGCAGCGATTTTGGCGTACACGTGCCGGAACACCCGTTTGACGCCGCCGTGGTGTTTTTGCCCAAGTCCAAGGATTTGACCGACTACATCCTCAACGCCTTGGCCTCGCGGCTGGCGGGCCGCGAGCTGTACCTGGTGGGCGAGAAAAAAAGCGGCATCGAGGGCGCCGCCAAACAACTCAATCCGTTCGGCAAGCCGCGCAAACTCGACAGCGCGCGACACTGCCAGCTGTGGCTGGTGACTGTGGCCAATGCGCCTGCAGCCAAACCGTTGGAAAGCCTCGCCCAGACCTACGAACTGCCACTGGCTGAAGGCCCGCTCAAAGTCATCAGCCTGCCGGGCGTGTTCAGCCATGGTCGATTGGATCGCGGCAGCGCACTGCTGCTGGAGCATCTGGACAAACTGCCCAGTGGTCACCTGTTGGACTTCGGTTGCGGTGCAGGTGTTTTAGGCGCCGCGGTAAAACGGCGCTATCCGCACAATCAGGTGACAATGCTCGACGTCGACGCGTTCGCCGCCGCCAGCAGTCGCCTGACGTTAGCCGCCAACGGTCTGGAAGCCGAAGTGATTACCGGCGACGGCATCGACGCTGCACCGATGGGTTTGAGTGCGATCCTGAGCAACCCGCCCTTCCATGTCGGCGTGCACACCGATTACTTCGCCACCGAGAATTTGCTGCGAAAAGCAGCCAAACATCTGAAAAATGGTGGCGAACTTCGCTTGGTAGCCAATAGCTTCCTGAAGTATCAACCATTGATCGAAGAGCACCTTGGCGTGTGCGCCATCAAGGCCGAAGGTCAGGGTTTTAGGATCTACCGAGCCAAACGCGGGTAGAAATTTGTACTTGCCGAATGGATTTTGCCTAGGCAGAATCCGCTCCGTCCTAGGGGAGTAGTCTCCCACGAGCGCCATGCTCGTCCGGCATACGTCAACATACTTGGTCCTCAGACCATGGCGTATGCGACCCAAGCGTCCGCATCAGACGGATCGCAGGGTTTGACAAGACCTATGACACGCACACCTTACCCGGGGCGGGAAGGCTGTACGTGTCATAGCCGTGTCGACCCGCCCCTTAGGAAAACCCCTGATGCTGGATTCATTGCTCGTTCCCACCGCAATCGTTGCCTTGGCCGAAATTGGCGACAAGACGCAACTGCTCGCGCTCATTCTCGCTGCCCGTTTCCGCAAGCCTTGGCCGATCATCGCCGGCATCGTTGCCGCGACCCTTGCCAACCACGCGGCAGCCGGCGCGGTTGGCGCATGGGTGGGCAGCTTCTTCTCGGATACGTTGCTGCACTGGATCCTCGCAATCAGCTTCGCCGCCACCGCTTTGTGGACCCTGGTGCCAGACAAGATGGATGACGACGAAGCCAGCACCGCCCGCAAGTTCGGGCCGTTCCTGACGACGTTGATCGCGTTCTTTCTCGCGGAAATCGGTGACAAGACCCAGATCGCGACCGTGATGCTGGCTGCGCAATATCCGGAATTGTGGCTGGTGATCATTGGCACCACCCTGGGCATGTTGATTGCCAACGTGCCGGTGGTCTTGGCGGGTAACTTCGCTGCAGACAAACTGCCGTTGACCCTGATTCGCCGCTTGGCTGCGTCGGCGTTCTTCATTCTGGCGATTGTTGCGGTATACAAGGCGATGCAGGCTAGCGGATGGGTTTGACGCGGTAGGCAATCATTGTGGCGAGGGAGCTGGCTCCCGCTGGGCTGCCTGGCAGCCCCAAACCAGATGATCGCGTGTTGTCAGATTCGACGCGTCATCCGGATTTACGACTGCTGCGCAGCCGGGCGGGAGCCAGCTCCCTCGCCACAAGTGCCCTCGCGCGCAGATCAGGACTTCTTGGCTTGTTCGTAAAGTGGCATGACTTTCGGAATCGCCGCCTTCAACGCTGCAGTCCGGGTGCTAGAGGACGGGTGCGTGCTGAGGAACTCTGGCGGAGCACCTTCGCTGGCCTTGCTCATCTTGTTCCACAGGGTAATGGCGGCATTCGGGTTGTAACCCGCGCGAGCAGCCAGCTCCAGGCCGATCAGATCGGCCTCGTTCTCATTGCCGCGGCTGTTGGGCAAGGTCATGCCGTAGTTGGCCACGGTGTCGGCCAGCGCCAGGGTATCCTGCCCCAACCCGAACAACGCACCAGCGCCCTGCTTCGCCATTTCCATGCCGTAGGCCTTGGACATCGCTTCACGACCGTGCTCACGCAAGGCATGGGCAATTTCATGGCCCATCACCGCGGCGATTTCATCGTCGGTCAATTGCAGACTGTCGATCAGTCCGGTGTAGAAAAAGATCTTGCCGCCCGGTCCGCAGTTGGCGTTGAGCTCGTCACTCTTGATCAGGTTGACTTCCCACTTCCACTGGGCCGCATCCGGGCGGAAGTTCGGCGTTTGGGCAATCAGCCGATCGGCGATCACCTGTACGCGCTTGGCATCGCTGCTGGTTTTGTCCAGCACGCCTTTACTGGACGCTTCGCCGACGGTCTTCTGATAAGACTGGGCATACATTTGGTCGACCTCTTGCGAGGACAACATGCTGAACATGTACTGCTTGCGCTCAACACCCACCGCGCCACCGCTGGTGGTGTTGACAGACTGGCAACCGGCGAGCAACAGACCTGCGCTCAGCGCACACGAAACCAATGTCTTGTTCATCAAAAAACTCCCTGAAAACATGACCGTATCCTAGGCGCGGAAAGGTATCGGCGCCAGATACAACGGCATATATGACGCGCATTTCAGACAAAGCTCTCGTCACTGCAGTAAAAAATTCACGAAACCGGGTAAGCCACCGTCCGTAAAGCGCGGGCAATGATTCATTTGCGACATCGAGCACCCCAAAACAGTCATTTCAGTGACGCCCGCTCATGCCCCTCCAGCCCCCTGCCGATACACCTCCGCGGATGTCCTTTTGCGTGCGGAGCAACCATGAAATTCAAGTCGATCCAGTTTTCCGTGGCGGCCCTGGCCGGCGCCATCGTTCTGAGTGTGGTGGCGGCCCTGGTCGTTTACGCGCTGTTCTCCGGTGCCCGGACGCAAGACATGGTCCAGGAACGGACCCAGGCGCAATTCGAGCAAGTCATCGAACAGCGCCTGACCTCACTGGCGCAAACCCAGGTCAGTCAGATCCAGCGCGAGCTGGAGGCCCCCCTGTTGATTGCCGGCGGCCTGGTGCGGGTCAACGCGCTGATCGGCACGCCCGGTGCCGATGGCCAACCTGCCCTGAGCCTCAGCCGCGAGCAATTGATCGGCCTGATCAAGGAAAACGTAGCCAAGAACCCGAAGATCCTCGGCACCTACATCGGCTGGGAAAAAGACGCGCTGGATCACAACGATACGGCGTACGTCGGCACCCAGGTCGCTGGCATCGACACCAGCAACGGGCGCTTCCTGCCCTGGTGGTTCCGCAATGAAGACGGCAGCCTTGGGCTGGACAAACTGGTGGACGTCGACGATCAGAAAACCCTGTCCACCGGGGTGCGCGCCAGCGAGTACTACCTGTGCTCGAAAGAAACCAAAAAATCCTGTGTGATCGACCCGGCGCCTTACAAGGTCGGCGACAAAATCGTCATGCTCGCCTCCTTTATTGAGCCGATCATGCTCAACGGCGCCTTCCAGGGCATCGTCGGTGCCGATCTGTCAGTGAACTTCATTCAGGAAATGCTCCTCGGCGCCAACCAGAAACTCTACAGCGGCGCTGGCGAAATGGCCCTGATCGGCGGCAATGGACGAATCGTTGCCTACACCAAGGATCCGAGCAAATTCGGCGAAAAAGTCAGCGACATTCTCGACAGCAAGCAGATTGCCAACATGGCCAATCTCAAGCGTGGCGAAGTCACCTATACCGTCGACAAGGCCCAGGGCCGGATCGAGTTGTATCTGCCCTTCGGCATCGGCCAGACCGACGCCCGCTGGACCCTGATGCTGCAACTCCCACTGAATGCGGTCATGGCCGATCTGCAGAAACTCCAGGCGGACCTCGACTCCCAGCGCAAGTCGGACACGTTCGGCATGGCCATGGTCGGCCTGTTGATTGCCGGTATCGGTTTGCTGGTGATCTGGCTGGTGGGCCACGGCATTGCCCGTCCGTTGAAGCAAATGGTCGCGATGCTCGACGATATCGCCCAGGGCGAAGGCGACCTGACCCGCCGCCTGAGCAGCGACCGCGCCGATGAATTGGGCTCGATCGCCAAAGGCTTCAACACCTTCCTGAGCAAGTTGCAGGCGATGATCACTCAGGTGGTGACGTCGGTGCAGAGCGTCAGCGACTCTTCGGAACACACCGCCGACATCGCCATCCGCACCAACACCGGCGTGCACAAGCAGATGGCCGAGATCGATCAGGTCGCCACGGCGGTGCACGAAATGACCGCCACCGCTCAGGACGTAGCCCGTAACGCGACGCAAGCGGCTCAAGCCGCCAGCCATGCAGATCAGGCTGCCAGCCAGGGGATGCAAATCGTCCGTGATACCTCGAATTCCATTGGTGCTCTGGCCGTGGAAATAGGACGCGCGGTCGGTGTGGTGCAAACCCTGGCCAAGGACAGTGAAAACATCAACGCGATCCTCACCGCCATCCGCGGGATTGCCGAGCAGACCAACCTGCTGGCCCTGAACGCCGCCATCGAAGCCGCCCGGGCCGGTGAACAGGGTCGCGGCTTCGCCGTTGTGGCCGATGAGGTGCGCAACCTGGCGCAGAAAACCCAGAAGGCCACCGAAGAAATTCAGACCATGATTCAACAGTTGCAACAGGGCACACGGGATGTGGTGCGGGTCATGGAAGACAGCCAGAACCGCACGGACGAAAGCGTCCAACACGCGGCGAAGGCGGCCCAAGCGCTGGAAACCATCACGCAAGCCGTGTCGGTGATCAACGACATGAACACCCAGATCGCCAGCGCCGCCGAAGAACAAAGCGCGGTGGCCGATGACATCAACCGCAACGTGATCAATATCGGGCAAGTGGCCAATGAAGTGGCCAGCGGTGCGGATGAATCGAGCGCGGCGAGTGCGGATTTGACCAAACTGGCCGAACAGCAGCGGCGGCTGATCAATCAGTTCAAGGTCTGATCCAAAGACCCCATCGCGGGCAAGCCAGGCTCCCACAGGTTTTGCGTGCGCCGCAAAACACTGTGGAAGGATCTGATCCACAGGTTTCGTGAACACCGCAAAACCCTGTGGGAGCCTGGCTTGCCAGCGATTGGGTCAGCACAGACAACCCATCAACCCGGGGTCAAACACTCCGGCCCGTTGAGCTTCGGATCATTGACCATATTGGCCAACACGCGCTCGCGCAACGCGGCGGGCTCGCTGGCCAGCAGGGCTTGCAAGGTGTGCAGCGGCGTCTCGGGATCGAGCCATGCCGCCTGCCCCGCCTCATCCAGAATCAGCGGCCGACGCTGGTTCGCCGCCGGCTGCGTGATGACCGCCGTACTCAACCAGACTTGTTCCTGCACCGGATACGCTTCCCAGATCGCCGCAAAAAACAATGACGAACCCTCCCCCGGCGTCAACCAGTATGGGCGCTTGCGCGTGGTGCCGCGCCACTCGTAGAAACCGTTGGCAGGCAGCAGGCAGCGCCGCAGTCGCAATGCTTCGCGAAACATGGGTTGCTCGGCCACGGTTTCGGCGCGGGCATGGGCCGGGGTTCGGGACAGATCGGTCAGCCACGGCGGCGTCAGGCCCCAGCGCGCGCGCGCCAGTTCCCGCTGGCCGTGCGCACCGGCACGCAGCATCAACACCGAATCATTGGGGGAAATGTTCCACTGCGCCTGCTGATCGGCGGGAAAACCTGGCAGGGTCGCGAAGTCGCGGTTCCAGCGAAACAGGGCATAACGTCCACACATGGGGCAGCACGACTCTTGATCAAACGAACGCCAGCCTAACAGACCAGCGTGCCGGGGAAGCTTTCCGGTTCATCGCCGGACAGCGGCAGCGCGGCATTGTACGCGCTGATCAGCTCGCGGGCGTATTCGGCCTGATCGTTATCCACCGCCAACCCCAGCAGGCCGAAGATCGGCAATTCACCGGTGGCCCCGACCAGATCGCGGCCCACCAGATGCGCCTCGATGCCCTCGCTGGCGAGCATGCCTTGCAGCAGCTCGCCTTCCATCAGGTTTTCCGGTTCGTAGATGCGCTGCATATGCGCCCCTCATTCGTTTTCGCTGAAGACTTCCAGAAACCAATCCTCACCATGAACCTGCAATACAAACGTGATTGGCCGACAGCACACCTGACAGTCCTCAATGTAGGTCTGATCGCCGCCGGAGAGGTCCACCGTCGTCTCGACTTCTTCACCACAATACGGACATTCATACAGCGCGTTTTCCAGCATCGCGGTCTCCCGGGTGACTTGTGCGTATAATCGCCGGTCTATTTGCAGGGCTATTTTTGTCTGACTACTTTTTCAGACCGTACCCCGCCGGTTTTCGATCAGAACCTTTACTTACCCTAGCCGTTTCTAACAAGAGAGCATGATGGGCGAATTCGATGCCATCCGACCTTACGACGACAGCGAAGTCCCGGCAGTACTGGACCGGCTGCTCGGCGACAAGGCGTTTCTAGATATCCTCACCCACTTCCGCTTCCCGCGTTTTGCCGGTGCTTTAGGCTGGGCACTCAAACCCCTTATAGCTCATCGGCTGCGCCGTGAGTTCGCTGGCGTCAATTCGGTCGCCACTTTGCAGGACAAAGTCGAGGTTTACGTCGACCACACCATTGAACGCGCCACCGATGGGGTCACCTATTCCGGTGTCGAGCAGTTCAAGTCCGGCAGCGCCTATCTGTTCATTGCCAATCACCGCGACATCGTGATGGATCCGGCCTTCGTCAACTACGCCGTGTACCACGCCGGCCTGCCGACCCCGCGTATCGCAATTGGTGACAACCTGCTGCAAAAGCCCTTTGTCAGTGACCTGATGCGTCTGAACAAGAGCTTCATCGTGCACCGTTCGATTACGGGTCGCCGCGAGAAGATGGCGGCGTATCAACTGTTGTCAGCGTATATCAATCATTCGATCCGTAACGATTGCGCCTCGATCTGGATCGCCCAGGCCGAAGGCCGGGCCAAGGACGGCGATGACCGTACCGAGTCGGCGATCCTCAAGATGTTCCACATGAGCCGCAAGGACGAACCGTTCGGCGAAGTGATCCGTTCGCTGAACCTCACGCCTGTGTCGATCAGCTACGAATATGACCCTTGCGACCAGGCCAAGGCCCGCGAGCTCTACATCCGCGCCACCACCGGCACTTACACCAAGGCGCCGGGCGAAGATGACGTGAGCATCGCCAAGGGCATCACCGGCTACAAGGGCCGGGTGCACGTGAACTTTGCCGCGCCAATCACCGAGCTGTTCGAAGACACCAAGCAATTGGCCGTCGAAATGGACAAGCAAATTCTGGGCGGGTACCGCTTGTTCCCGGTGCACTACCTGGCTTATGCACAATGGACAGACGCCGACCCGCAATTGCAGGTACCGAGCGCTGCCGAGATGTTCGCGGCGGACGAATTGGCCAAGGCCCAGGAGCAATGGCAGCAACGCCTGGACGCTTGCCCTGAAGAGCATCGTCCGTACCTGGTGCTGCAATATGCAACACCGGTGCGCAATCAGTACCGGGTCAAGGCTGGACTGCCGTTGTAAGCGGTTTCGGCTGGATACGATAACGGCGCCTTCGGGCGCCGTTTTTGTTGAATCTAGACTTGCGTGCTGATCCACGACACCAGCAATGCCAGCCCCATGCAGGCGAAGCCGAAGCTGTAGAAAAACCGGTTCATGCGCAGGGTGGCCCAGTCCAGCGTTGGTTCTTCGCTGGGGCGACTCTCGCGTTGCGCTTGCAGATTGGCCATCGCGCGTTGTTCACGACGACGGGTGGCATGCAGCAACCAGCCGCCCGGAAAGGCGAAGAACAAGGCCAGCAGATTGATCAACTTGGCGGGATGGGCGGTAAACAGCGTCATCAAATGCAGCGACATCACAAACCTCAAGCAAAACCGGTGTGGCGAGCGCCAGACCGACGACCGCGGCGCGGATTCTACCGAAAGCCTCTGTACCTGCACTCCCCTTTACGACAAATAACGAAACAAATGACCAATGGCTGTCCTGCGTCACAGCTTCGTCATCTGCATCGGCGAACATGCGCGCCTCGAAACCGACACGGACTGCGTCATGCTTCACGCCGAAAACCAGGATCGCCTCTATCTCATCGCCCACAACGACGAACAACAAACCCTCGTCGGCAGCCTCGCCTTCAATGTTCAAGACCGCCATTGGCTGGTGTATTGCGCACTCGGCGGCCACCAACATGCTGATTTGCCGGAAGCGGATTTGCTGACCGGAGTCAGTGTGCTGGACTTCTACTCGCAAGCCGCGTGATACCTCGCCCCCTGCAGGAGCGAGGCTTGCCCGCGATCGCGCACTGTCAGTCGACAACAATGTTGAATGTCATGCCGCCATCGCGAGCAAGCTCAGCTCCTACAGGGAAGGGTGTACATCAGACATGAAAAAGCCCGGGACCATTGCTGGCACCGGGCTTTCCTACATCTTGCGAACGCTTATTCGCCGAGTACCTGACCCACGGTCGGGTCCTTGAACAGACGGGTCAACGCATCGCTCAACACATCGCTGACCAGCTTGGTGTTGGTTTCCTGGTTCGGCGCCATGCCGAAACGCTGGTCCAGGGACGCACCGTAGCGACCGCTGTAGCGACGGTTGGCGTTCTGCACATCGGAGCGGAAAGTCGCGCCAATAGTGGCCTCGGTCACGTACATGCCCTCTTTAGGCGACTGATACTTCAGTTCGGCCAGGGTCACGGTGATTTGCGGCGCGTTCGGCGCGTTGGTGCTCGGGGTGAACCCCAGCAGCCGCACGGCCGCTTCGGCCTGGGCTTGCAGTTTCGGCAGGATCTGCGCGCCCTGCACGGTAATCGCGCTGGTTTCCGGATACAGACCGCCGCGGGTACCCAGGGTCGGCGACGGACGACCGTCGACTACACGCACCACCACCGGCTGTCCGTGGCCGACCGGCGCCAGTTGGGCCGTCAACTTGGGTTCCGGGTTCAGTTGTTGCGGGCTGTGGGCGCAGCCGACCAGCGTCAAGCTGGTCACAGTGATCAAACCGAACAACAGGCGTTGCAACATGCTCTTCTCTCCAGAATCAGGCACAAACAGGCCGGCAGTATAGCGGTGGGCCACTGCGGCTAACTAGGGTCATGCAACGATTACTGAAATCTCTGACAAACCCGAGAGATCACGGTTCCTGTCACAGATTTTTCACCCAGCCTTCACTTGCACGTCACGAGTGGCTGCGAACGTAATGGTCAATCACCCAAGAGGTCTCTCGCCATGCGTTTTCTCGTTTCGCTGTTCGAAGCACGTCCGCATCACCGCAGCTTTGCGCTGCTCGACCGCAACGGCCATTGCCAGGCATTCAAACAATGCAGCCTGCAGCCCATGGGCGATGGCTGGGTCGAAATCGAAGAAATCCGCCTCAACTGGCTGCACAAGCCCTTGCCTGCCAGCGCCCGCGTGATTGCACGCCAGCCACGCTCGCGGGCACAGCAACTGTTGACCACCTGACCGAACGCCTAATAAAAGTCATTAAACACGACCAATTCCCTACGTTTCTTCGCTACAATCTCCCCCCGATTATAAGGACGTCTCCTGATCGGGCCTCGCAGCATCGTCAATGCTTCGGTTTTGGCACCCCGCACCGCCCACAGAGAGCCGCCCACACAGATCGAGTGAAGCTGGCGCGCTTGCTGTTCATCAAGCAAAACCTCCACTTTTCGCGAATCTGCAGAGCTGTCATGACGCTCGGTCACTGAGCTGTTTGCCCGTTTTGCCTGCCATGAACTCCCTGGCGGCAAAGCATTCGGGCACGGTGCCAGGCAGAGGCAGCCCTTTTTTGAGGTTCACGTCTTCAAAAGAGCGTGAAAAAAACGGGTTTTCACAACTTCACAAGAGTGTGGCGAGCAAATGAATAGTTTTGCGTCTGAACATGCACCATTAGCGTCTAGAACAGCCCAACGACACAGGACCGAGTACGCCTCGAACACCGGAGCCTGAAGCCTGTCCGCTACGGATTTGGTTGCACAAACGGATGTCTCGACCATAAGTCGAATTGCCAGCCGCCCGTTGAAATGAGTTCATAGGACTCTGATTAGACCCGGCCGGTAGCGTCCGTCGAAGTTGCAAAAAATTGCGAAGATTCGGACATGGCGATCCTGCCATGAGTTCGAGGGGCATTACTGACTCGCCCCGGAACGCCTGGCAGCCATGCCGTCAATTTGGTGCTGCAGATTTTGGAGACGCGTTAAATGGCGCATAACGAAGCAGTCGACGTAGTACTGGTTGGGGCCGGCATCATGAGTGCCACCCTGGCAGTACTGCTCAAAGAGCTCGACCCCGCGATCAAGCTGGAAGTCGTCGAGCTGATGGATTCCGGTGCCGCGGAGAGTTCCAATCCATGGAACAACGCCGGGACCGGCCACGCCGGGCTGTGCGAGCTCAACTACACGCCGCAGGCCGCCGACGGCACCGTCGACATCAAGAAAGCCGTGCACATCAACACCCAGTTCGAGGTGTCGAAGCAGTTCTGGTCGTACCTGACCAAAAAAGGCACGTTCGGCTCGTGCAAATCGTTTATCAGCCCGGTGCCACACCTGAGTTTCGTCCAGGGCGACAGCGGCGTGTCCTTCCTCAAGGAACGCTTCAAGGTGCTGAGCAAGCACCACGCCTTCGCCGACATGGAATACACCGAAGACAAGGCGACAATGGCAGAGTGGATGCCATTGATGATGCCTGGGCGCGACCCCGGCGAAACCCTTGCCGCCACCCGCGTGATCAATGGCACCGACGTCAACTTCGGCGCATTGACCAACCAGTTGCTCAAGCACCTGACCAGCGCACCCGATGCCCAGGTCAAATACTGCAAGCGCGTGACCGGCCTCAAGCGCAACAACGGTGGCTGGACCGTCAGCATCAAGGACGTCAACAGCGGCAACACCCGTGAAGTCGACGCCAAATTCGTCTTCCTCGGCGCTGGCGGCGCGGCACTGCCGCTGCTGCAGGCCTCGGGTATCGAAGAGAGCAAAGGCTTCGGCGGCTTCCCGATCAGCGGCCAGTGGCTGCGTTGCGACAACCCGGAAGTGGTCAAGCACCACCAGGCCAAGGTCTACAGCCAGGCTGCCGTGGGTTCGCCACCGATGTCGGTGCCGCACCTGGACACCCGCGTCGTCGACGGCAAGAAGTCCCTGCTGTTCGGACCTTATGCCGGTTTCACCACCAAGTTCCTCAAGCACGGCTCCTTCATGGACCTGCCGATGTCGGTTCGCGCCGGCAACATCGGCCCGATGCTGGCCGTGGCGAAAAACAACATGGACCTGACCAAGTATCTGGTCAGCGAAGTGATGCAGTCCATGGAACAGCGCCTGGAGTCCCTGCGTCGCTTCTACCCTGAAGCGAAAGCCGAAGACTGGCGCCTGGAAGTGGCCGGCCAACGGGTGCAGATCATCAAGAAAGACCCGAAAAAAGGCGGCATCCTGCAGTTCGGTACCGAACTGGTCGCGGCGAAGGACGGCTCCCTCGCCGCCCTGCTCGGCGCTTCGCCAGGTGCTTCGGTAACGGTTTCGATCATGCTGGAACTGATCGAAAAATGCTTCCCGAACCAGGCCAAAGGCGAATGGGCTGCCAAACTGGCGGAAATTTTCCCGGCCCGTGAAAAAGTCCTGGAAGCCGACGCTGCGCTGTATCGCAAGATCAACACGCAGAACAACGTTGCCCTGGAACTGGTTGAAGCCAGCAGCGAGACCGAAAGCTACGCTTGATTCGGCCCCATGAAAAACGCCCCGTCCTCTTTGAGAACGGGGCGTTTTTTTATGGGCGGTCAAACCTTCTTTGTGGCGAGGGAGCTTGCTCCCGCTGGGCTGCGAAGCGGCTCCAGAATCTTGTGAGCGCTTCGCACTGGTGCGCAAGCCCGGTCAAGCGGGAGAAAGCTCCCTCGCCACAGGGAAAAATTGATCAGCCGCGAGCCTTGTCGATCAGTTCAATGTACTCGGCCGCATTACGCTGATCCTTGATCAAGGCAATGAAGTCATTGCCTTGCTCGTCTTTGCCGTTGACGTCAAAACCGGCCTCGACGAAGAACGTCAGGAAGCGTTCGAAGTCATCAATGCGCAGGCCACGGTAGGCCTTGACCAGTTTGTGCAGGGACGGAGAAGTCGCGTCGACCGGTTCGAAATCGAGGAACAACTTGATCTGCTCATCGCCGATCTCGTCACCAATCACTTGTTTCTTATCTTTACGCATTGCCGACTCCAGCTCGCAGACATTTCACAGGGCAGGCAGTTTACCCCTGCGCGGGCGCCGGGCTCAACGCGGACGAACGGCGCCTGTGTGCAGATCGGCCCAAATGTGGCCATTGGCATAGCTCAAGAACTGGCAATACACCGTGTCATTGCGCAACAGATCGATCACCACCCGGTACTGCGCCAGCGGGTAATAGAGGGTCAGGGTCTTGGTTTTGTCGTCGTAGACCGGTTTCTTCAGGCTTTTGCTTTCGCCGTCGAAATTGACCAGCACCTGACTGATGGTTGCTCCCTTGTTCAAGGATTTGCCCTTGAGGCGAACCAGCAGCGGCGAGGTCACCGGGATCGGCTGCTGATTGGACTGGCGCTGACTGCCGACCACCACCGAATATTCGGTGACTTGCAACAACTGCTGCTGCTCGGGCTCTGCGTCACGCAGAGTCAGGTCATCCGGAGGCAGGAACTGCCCGTGCATCGGTGCCGGGGCAGCGGCCAGGGGCAGACTGAGGGTCAGCAACAGAGCGGCGCAGCTGCGAAACAAAAGGCTCATGACAAGGCTCCGGAGGGCGGGGCCGAGCACTCTATCATGGCTTTAAAAGCAAAGATCGCAGCCTTCGGCAGCGACTACAGGGTGTACATCAGGCCCTTATGGGAGCTGCCGAAGGCTGCGATGTTTTGATCTGGCTTGGATCAATCGAACTGCGCACGCATCCAGGCGTGATATTCGGCAACACCAGGCTCGCCTTCGCGCGGCGCCCAGACGGCAAGTTCACCTTCACCGACCGGGCGGTAAGGCCCTGCCTTGCATTCGAACATCAGGCTATCGTCTTCAAGCACCACCAGGCCGTGGAATACGCCTGTCGGCAGATCCACGCCAACACAGTCGCCACCGGCCTGAAGCACGGTCTTGCTGAGCACCGTACCGTTCTCGTCAAAGATCAACACACCCAGGCGTCCTTTGAGGACAAGCAGGGTTTCAGCCTTGTTGTCACCCAGATGCCGGTGAGGCGGAATGTACGTGGATGGCTGCAGCGCCACCGCCATGCGATGGCAAGCGTCTTCCATCTGATGGAAGTTGTAATGCTGGCGTCCACGAGGATTGGCCGCGGCTTTCCCGGCCAGTTCCGCGAACAACGTCTGATCGAGAAAGCGAGGCGTATCCATGTCTTACATTCCTTTAACGGCAAAAATCCCGTTGGCGTTACGCCAGTAGCCCTTGTAGTCCATGCCGTAGCCGAAGATGTAACGGTCGATGCACGGCAGACCGACGAAATCGGCTTTCAGGTCCGGGCGAGCCTTGCGGTCGTGATCCTTGTCGATCAGCACGGCGGTGTGCACTTTGCGGGCACCGGCGTGTTTGCAGAAGTCGATGATCGCACCCAGGGTGTGACCTTCGTCGAGAATGTCGTCGATGATCAAAACGTCACGGTCGATGAACGACACTTCCGGCTTGGCCTTCCAGAACAGCTCGCCGCCGCTGGTTTCGTTGCGATAACGGGTGGCGTGCAGGTAGGACGCCTCCAGCGGGAATTGTAGATGGGTCAGCAGTTTGCCGGCAAAAATAAGCCCGCCGTTCATCACGCAGAACACCACCGGGTTGCTGTCCGCCAGTTCTTCATTGATGTGTGCACCCACGCGGGCGATGGCCGCCTCGACTTCAGCTTCGGTGTACAGGCAGTCAGCCTCTCGCATGATTTGACGGATATGCTCGAGATCAGCGGACATGGCGCTCTCCAGGGGATTGAGGGGGGTGGCGGTTCAGGAAAAGCGGGCAAAGGTACGCATCAAGCGAGGCCAGATCAAGCGTTTGTGGACTAACGTACTCTATGTCTATAGGACAACACCCTCGGATAGATTAATCTAGGCCGGTTTTTTTGCCCGCCGCCGGAGCCTTTCCCATGCCCATCCTCGAGATCCGCCACCCGCTGATCCGTCATAAACTTGGCCTGATGCGCCGCGCAGACATCAGCACCAAGAATTTCCGTGAGCTCGCTCAGGAAGTCGGTGCCCTGCTGACCTATGAAGCCACCAAAGACCTGCCGCTCGAAACCTACGATATCGAAGGTTGGTGCGGCACGGTGTCGGTCGAGAAAATCGCCGGCAAGAAAATTACTGTAGTACCGATTCTGCGTGCCGGTATCGGCATGCTCGAAGGTGTGTTGAGCCTGATCCCAGGCGCCAAAGTCAGCGCCGTGGGTGTGGCCCGCAATGAGGAAACCCTCGAAGCCCACACCTACCTGGAAAAACTGGTACCGGAAATCGACGAACGCCTGGCCATGATCATCGACCCGATGCTCGCCACCGGCGGCTCGATGGTCGCGACCATCGACTTGCTGAAAAAGGCCGGTTGCAGGGACATCCGCGCCATGGTGCTGGTTGCCGCGCCCGAAGGCATTGCGGTGGTCGAGAAAGCTCACCCGGACGTGACCATCTACACCGCGTCCATTGATCAAAAACTCAACGAACACGGTTACATCATCCCGGGCCTGGGCGATGCTGGCGACAAGATCTTCGGCACCAAGCAGAAGGACGCGTGAGCATGCAGCAAGAGTTCAACGATCCGCTCTGGCGCACGGTGCTGTCCGGCGCACAGATGCTGTTCGTGGCCTTCGGCGCCCTGGTGTTGATGCCGCTGATTACCGGCCTTGACCCGAACGTGGCGCTGTTCACCGCCGGCCTGGGAACCATCCTGTTTCAGGTGGTCACCGGACGTCAGGTGCCGGTGTTCCTGGCGTCGAGTTTTGCTTTCATCACCCCGATCATTCTCGCCAAGGGTCAATTCGGCCTCGCGGCGACCATGGGCGGTGTGATGGCGGCTGGCTTCGTCTACACCTTCCTCGGCCTGGCCGTGAAGATCAAAGGCACCGGTTTCATCGACCGCCTGTTGCCACCGGTGGTGATCGGCCCGGTCATCATCTCCATCGGCCTGGCCATGGCGCCGATTGCCGCCAACATGGCGATGGGCAAGGCGGGAGACGGCAGCGAGCTGATTCACTATCAGACCGCAATGCTGATCTCGATGCCGGCGCTGCTGACCACCCTGATCGTCGCCGTGTTCGGCAAAGGCATTTTCCGCCTGGTGCCGATCATTTCCGGCGTGCTGGTGGGTTTTGCCATGTCATTCTATTTCGGTGTGGTCGACACGGCGAAGATTGCCGCGGCGCCATGGTTCGCCATCCCGGCCTTCACCGCGCCGGAATTCAACTGGCAGGCGATCCTGTTCATCGTTCCGGTGGCCCTGGCCCCGGCTATCGAACACATCGGCGGTGTGATTGCCGTGGGTAGCGTGACCGGTCGCGATTACCTGAAGAAACCCGGTCTGCACCGCACGCTGCTTGGTGACGGCATTGCCACCACCGCAGCCGGCCTGTTCGGCGGCCCACCCAACACCACGTACGCCGAAGTCACCGGCGCGGTGATGCTGACCAAGAACTACAACCCGAAAATCATGACCTGGGCGGCGATATTCGCCATCAGCCTGGCATTCATCGGCAAATTCGGCGCACTGCTGCAAAGCATTCCGGTGCCGGTGATGGGCGGCATTCTGTGCCTGTTGTTCGGTTCGATTGCAGCGGTAGGCATGAACACGCTGATCCGCCACAAGATCGATCTGGGCGAGGCGCGCAATCTGGTGATTGTGTCGGTGACCCTGGTGTTCGGGATCGGCGGTGTGTTGGTGGGTACCGGCACCGGCCCGGATGATTTCGGCCTCAAAGGCATTGCGCTGTGCGCGGTGGTGGCGATTGCGCTGAACCTGATCCTGCCGGGCAATGACAGCTGGAAGCACAAGAAGGCGGAAGAGCCGCTGGTGTAACAGGCGATCCCTGTGGCGAGGGAGCTTGCTCCCGCTTGACCGGTCTGGCGCACCAGTGCGCAGCAGCCACAAAATCTTCATTTATTGCAAGATTTTGGGGCCGCTTCGCGACCCAGCGGGAGCAAGCTCCCTTGCCACAGGTTGGGTTCCTAGAGAGCCAAAGGCGCTCTTTCGCATAACTTGGTCAATGCCTGTGCCCAACGCGGGTCATCATTGAGACACGGCACCAACACCAATTCCTCGCCCCCCGCTTCGCGGAACTGCTCTTTACCGCGATCACCAATCTCCTCCAGCGTCTCGATGCAATCGGCAACGAACGCCGGGCACATGACCAATAGTTTCTTCACACCCGACTTGGCCAACTCATCAAGACGCGCTTCGGTGTAGGGCTCAATCCATTTGGCGCGCCCCAGGCGCGACTGGAACGACACCGACCATTTGCCGTCCGCAAGCCCCATGCGCTTGGCAAACTCCGCTGCGCTACGCAGGCATTGGGCGCGGTAACAGGTCGCCAGGGTCGCTGGCGAAGCGTTCTTGCAGCAGTCTTCATTCTTGAAGCAATGCTGGCCGGTCGGATCGAGCTTGGTCAGATGCCTCTCAGGCAAGCCGTGAAAGCTCAGCAACAGGTGGTCGTAATCCTGTTGCAGGTACGGTCCGGCCGTGGCCACCAGCGCATCAAGGTATTCTGGTTGATCGTAAAACGGCTGGAGTATCGACAGTTGCACATTGAGATTTTTCTCGCGCAAAACACGCCGGACCTCTTCGATCACCGTTGTGGTGGTGCTGTCGGCAAATTGTGGATAGAGCGGCGCCACGGTTATTCGCTTATGCCCTTGGGCGATCAGTCGTGTAAGCGCCGACTCGATGGACGGTTGGCCATATCGCATGGCCAACTCAACCGGGCCGTGATGCCAGTGCGCAGTCATCGCTTGCTGCAAGCGACGACTGAGCACCACCAGCGGCGAGCCTTCGTCCCACCAGATCGAAGCATACGCGTGGGCCGACTGCTCGGGACGCTTGATCAGGATCAGTGACACCAGCAGACGCCGCACCGGCCAAGGCAGGTCGATCACGTAGGGGTCCATCAGAAACTGATTGAGGTAACGGCGCACGTCCGCCACCGAAGTGGAGGCCGGTGAGCCCAGGTTGACCAGAAGCAACGCGTGATCGGTCATGCAACGTCCTATTTCAGAGGCGGCTGGAAAGATCGTCCAGGGCCGCGCGCAAATCAGTGAACTGGAAGGTGAATCCTGCTTCGAGCAAACGCGCCGGCGTGGCCCGTTGACCACCCAGCAACAACAATGACATCTCGCCCAGGCCGACCTTCAACGCCAGCGCCGGCATCGGCATGAACGCCGGGCGATGCAATACGCTGCCCAGGGTTTTGGCAAACTCGCGATTACGTACCGGCTTCGGTGCGCAGGCATTATATGGACCGCTGGCTTCATTGCGATGCAGAAGAAAATCAATCAGGGCGATTTGATCGTTGATATGAATCCACGGCATCCACTGCCGACCGTTGCCGATCGGCCCGCCCAGCCCGAATTTGAACGGCAGCAGCAGGCGCGACAAAAAGCCGCCATCGGCAGACAACACCAGACCGGTGCGAATGAGGATCACCCGAATCCCCAAGGCCTCCGCACGCTGCGCGGTTTCTTCCCAGGCGATGCACAACTGGCTGGCGAAGTCGTCGATCACCGGCGGTGATTCTTCGGTCAACTCCCGCTCGCCGCCATCACCGTACCAACCCACGGCAGAGCCGGAGATCAGTACCCGGGGTTTCTGCTCGCGCTTTTCCAGCCAGGCCAGCAGGGTTTCGGTCAAGGTAATCCGGCTGCTCCATAACAGCGCTTTGCGTTTGGACGTCCATGGTCGATCGGCAATCGGCGCACCCGCCAGGTTGATAATGGCGTCAATCGGTTCTTGACCGAGGTCTTCCAACAGTGCGACACCACGCACTGCAGCGCCGCAAATTTTCGCAACTTTATCGGGCGTACGACTCAAGACCGTCAGGCGATGCCCCTGACTCAACCAGTGTCGACAAAGCTGACGTCCTATCAAACCAGTACCGCCGGTCAGCAATATGTGCATGACTTCTT